>JAHJFH010000187.1 GCA_018824925.1 Thermoplasmatota archaeon | reverse complement strand
TAGACCTTTCATAATAGCGTTTCATTGTTTCTTTAGCAGGACCAAAGGCCTTGGTATAGAAGTCATCGAGAATAGCATCTAAATCAGCATCAGGCTTCCAGAAGAGTTTGCTGGCTACATAATATGTGAGCCCCCTACCACCCCAACCATCTGCACCTTCAGCATTAAACATTCTGATTCCTTTGGTGGCATACCAACTAATCTGGTTCACAGCAATGCTTCCACTATCTGCATAAATGCGTAATAGTGGACGGTCAAACCACCAATACCAGATATCGTAGTAATCATAGATGGCAACTTTAATATTCTTGGCTAACATACCGTCAATTCGTTCTAGGCGGGTGAGCGGAGTATAATCATAACCAGTAGTTATCATAGCTATCAGGTTAGACTCAAGGTCAAATGTCGGAACACCAGCGTAATGAGCGTAAGCAAGCACGCCAATGTACTTGTCGGGAAATTCATCTTTGATAGCTTTTGCCACTTCATTGGCTAGGTAGAATACTTTGTCAGTGATTGTTTGACGTCCTTCGTCTGTATCTTCGTCCCAAGGCGGATCCCAACCCCCGCCATCATTGGGTGTCATTGCCCATGCAGCAAGCGGTAAATAATCGCCACCTGTCATTCTTATAGGGTCTGAAGTCAGTCTCGAGCGGGTATATTGTATGGCTCTATCTAACACATCCGAGTTGTCTGGGTTCAATTTCCAAGGCCAGCTTGTTCCGTTCCAGTCCTCGGGCAGGAAATATTCCGGATGCTCACTGAACTCGGTTTTTGATATGATACCTGCCCAGGCCTCACCGAAAAAATAATGCTTAGCGCCAAAAAGACGGTTTCTTGCGCTCCAAGCATAATTTACTTGTCGGTCTGTGGGTATTCCAGCATAAAGACTTCTCCAGAAATAGAAGGGTTCCAGGACTTCGTTTAATCCATCCAAAGAAATTAATGTATCCGGCACTATTGTCCATGCAGGATGCTTGAAAAACCAACGGAAACCTAATTTATCTAATAGTTCATAAGCTCCGTGCCTTGCGGCAATAGGGGTTTTGCCAATTATGTGAATTCCGTTAGCGTCGGTATATAACTTAAATGCCTCGTCTCCTTTATCAGCAAATTCAGGAAGGTTAGGATTGACTTTTATGTGGATTCCAGTTTCTGAACCACTAAAAACAGTCTGGTCGTAAACCTCTAATTCAATATAATAATTTATCGTATCGACACTATTGCCATTAGACCATGCTCTGACATAACGGGCTTTAGTTGGAGCAATAATTATGTCTTTACCTGCACGTGTTCCGACATATTCTGCATCAGTGCCAATGCCCTGGCCTGCGCTGTTATCTGCATCATTGTTAAAGATATTTGTCCAAGTAACTCCGTCTTCAGAAAGCTGGACAATCACATCATGATAAATCCTGCTATCATGGTAAAGGTGGCGTAAATGTACGCGTGAAACTGTAAACTGGCTTTCTAAATCAAGCTGAATCCATTCTGGTTTGCCATAGCCTACTCTGACATAAGGCATGCTATCTATAACTCCATCTGTTAAGGGAACCACATTGCCAAGATTAATGCTTCCTGTTATAGTGGTTTTGTACAATGCTACATTGTTTGTTTTAAGAGTAAATGTTTTTCCGCTAACATCCTCCAAATGTAGCTTAAGCTCATCAGCTGCATTTTTCATAAATTTAGTTAAAGAACCATCTTTGTAAGCATCATAGTATATAGTATCAATATTATCCCATCCCGGGAATGCATTTGCAATAGAAGGAAGTAAAAATATTAAAACAAAAAAGAGAACAAGAAGTAACAAAAATTTCCTACAGCAAAAACCCGAAACAGTAACCAAAACCAAAAACCTCCTTTTCAAAAGATAAACCAATTTTCAAATATATAAAAGTATCCCAAATTCAAATAAAATCAGAAATCTTGTGCTTTATTTCTTCATGCCAAAGCCATCCTAGCAGAATTAACGCATCTAAGGCTTCCGGAAGAATTGAAATACTTGCATAGCTCAATAGGTGCAGTTTCCATACCTGCGTTGAGAATGGGAACAGCCACATAATGCCTTCGTAGGCCCCGCCGCCAATCAAATAATCAAGAAAAATATGCAGCAGTATTACAAAT
>JAHJFH010000186.1 GCA_018824925.1 Thermoplasmatota archaeon | reverse complement strand
TAGATTTTTTTTAATATCTATTGGGGGGTGAAGAGTATTTCTATTTTTTTTGGTGTTGGTGAGGGGGGTTGATCTCACGGAATTGGAAAATGCTATCTCGGTTGATTCAGACATATTTTTTATTGATCGTTGATATAATTGGTTCCAAGTAATTAATGACTATGAAGACATGGGGGTGGTGGTATTGTTTAGTCCCATGAGAACCAATAGAAATAATACGTGATAGTGAGTTTTTCAGCGAAACAAAGTATATATATTCTTTGGGGTAAATTTTTTAGGAGATTTATCTGTGGACGGTTGAAAATGCCTGTCGCGTTTTCAATTATTATTTCGGTATATCCCGGAATTCTTCCCCAGGTAAATTCAAAGGAATGAGCAGTAAACATCTTTATGTGTTCACCAAATGTTGTGTTGACAATAATATCGATGGATGGTACTCGACCGATTTTTAGGCCTTCATTCCATGAGGAGGTGTTGATGAGTTCTGTGACGCGACCCTTTAATCGAATGATAGTGTTATTCGCTACATCCTTTAGGATTTCTAGTTTTCCATTTGGGTGTAATGCAGGATTGTTATCATATTGGAACGCAAGTTTTAGGGGAAATATGAATACGGGTATTCGTTTGGTTTGATAGAGAGGAAGTGACCAGTAATTTCCATCCCAGCTGTTATTGATTAATTCAAACGTATTTCCGTTGACTCGTGTATTGATCATGTTAAACAGAAAGTTATTGCGTATAATCTGATTGCCATGGGAATCAAATATGTTTAGGCCAGCTATGTCTGAAAAACCAAGGTGGTTCTCAATAATCTGATTATTATTGGATCCTGATAATAGGAGTGCGTCTCGATTGTAATAAAACGTGTTTCTGTAAATCGTGTTGTTATCAGATTGATACATGTAGAGTCCTTCAGAATTTTTTGGACCAAGTATATTATGTTTTATGATGGTGTCATGGCAGTGAACTATCTTTATGCCGGGTGCATAACCAACTATGGGGTCACAGGCATTTTGTATACTAAAATTATATAATGTCACATTATCAGCAAGAATGGTTACGACCGGACCGTGTTCCATTGCATCGATGACGGTAGTTTTTTGATTTTCTCCAAAGAGATGTATTGAGGTGTTTATGGTGATGTTTTCAAAGTAATAGCCGCTATAGACAAACACGGTGTCACCTGTGGTGGTATTATCTACTGCTTGTTGAATGGTTGAATAGTTACCTGGCCCTGATCCCCCCACATACAATGTTAAACTCTTAGGAGTAGTAGATGGATCATAATTCAGAGTACTAGGTAACGCAGGAATAGTTTGGCTTGATAGTAAAAGTATGACTATGATCAAGATAATATGGTTTTTTTTCATTATAGCCCCCCAATATGATTAAACAAAGATATATATTCTCTCCTCTTTATTATTTTTGTGATGTATTGGGGGTACGGTGTGCTTATATGTATCATTTCATTGGGACCTGTTATCTCACGCAAATGGGAAATGCTATATCACGGGTTTGGGAAATCGTATCTCACGGATTTGGAAAAAAATGCGTCGCACGAATATGGAAAATCATTAACAGATATAATGCCAAAAACGTATCTCACGGATTTGGAAAGGAAATAAAGGTAGTTTTTTTGCCTGTTTTTGACGGGAGAAAAAGAGGCGGTGTTGTATCACGGATTTGGAAAAGAAGTAAAGGTAGTTGTGGTTTTTGGGGAAAAACACCTGTGCTATGGCTCTTTTTTTCTTAGTGCTGCAACAGTTTTTTTGTGTTTACTGCGAAGCTATTTTTTTTTGTTTTGTTATTCTTTTGTTTTTGGTGTGTGATGTGAAATGATGCTATCTAATTAAAAAAAAGGTGGGTGTGGTGTGTGTTAGTGGTTGGTTGTTAGTGTATGGGTGGGTGTTGGTTGTTGGGTGAAGATGATGTAGAAAAACAAAAAGATCAGGACAATCACGGCAAGAAGGCCGCTGAGGCTTTGGTAGCTGAATCTGAGGAGTTGTTGGAGGAGGGGGTAGAGTTGGTTTTCGGTAAGCCAACTATCAACCGCATCAAAAAAGAACAACAGGAAGAGGATGTAGAGGAGTGGTAGGGCGATGATGCCCATACCAATAAGGCCAATCAACTGAAGGAGAAATGTTAGGAGGAGATTCTGTGTTTCGTACTGAGGTGTAGTGGGATCAAGCTGTGTGCGACGCTGTGCTATGAGCTGAGACACCATAGTTACAGATGTCTCAGGAGCGGTATCGCTGGTGCTGAGTTGTTGCTGTATCTGGTTTTTGATGGTGTGTGTTTGTACTGCTGGTATACAGGATGTTGAGCAGAGAAGGAAGGTAAAAAGTATGGTGAGGGGGATGAGGATTGTTTTTGGGTGGTGTGTGGTCATGGTTTCCCTTATGGTTTCTTGTGATGTTTATCGTTGGCCGTCGTTGGTGTTGCCGGCTTGGTCGCTGATGATGCAGGTGCAGATGTCGTGGGGTTGGCCGAAGTAGGGCCAGATGATGGGACAGATATATTGTCCAGGCCACCAGGTAAGGTCGTTTTGGTGGTGGAGTTGTTGGTTGAGGTAGTAGCTGGCTTGCCAGAGGCCGCTGCCTTGGTCTTTGGTCATGCCGAAGTTGAGGGTTATGATGTAGATGCCAAGGATGTTTATGGGGAAGCTTTCGTACATGAATTCTGGTGGGATGGTATCAATCATAATAGTGTATGGTCCATTTATTTCTTCAGGGTTACCAGCACGGTCTATTGAGTAATATAATAGTTGGTATTGTCCATCTTCGAGAGATATAGTAAATGGCCAGCTTGTTCCGGAATAGTTGTTCCAGGTATTACCGTTGTTTAATGAATAGAAGGTTCGAGCAGGACCAGAACGGTCATCAGTGACTGATATTGTGATGTTTACTTGACTTTTATACCAGCCATTGGCTCCGTTTGGAGTTTGGGGGTCTATTGTGTGAGTTGATATTGGTGGTACAGTATCAGGTACTGGAGGTTCACTGTAATTTGGAATAGCAAGTGCAGTAATACGAGCATTACCCTGAAAAGTTCCAATTTTTGTTGTCGCTCCTGAGGTTTTATTACAAAAATAAAGTGCGGTTTCGGTTGGAGATGGATTTCGGGTACGTGCAGCAAGATATAT
>JAHJFH010000185.1 GCA_018824925.1 Thermoplasmatota archaeon | reverse complement strand
CATAAGACAATTCATGATAAACCATCAAAGTGGGACATATGTACATCTACCAAGGAGAACCCTACTTACAGAAGGATCACATTCAACTGTTACGTCAAGAACCAACATATTTACAACAACGCTATCATGCAGTGATGAGAGCTGTATCCTCAAAGAACAACATTCTCAGGGAGAAGGAGGCTCAGAACCTGGGAATAAGTATGCGACATCTCCAGCGTCTTATCACACAATTTCAACATGAGGGAATATCAGGGTTGAGGAAGAAGTCAACCAGGCCACAAAACAGCCCCAACAAAACACCCAAGCATCTGGAAGATCTTATTGTACACGTAAGAGAGAAGACGGGTTTTGGATCAGTTCACCTGGCTGAATTGGTAAATATCAGCCTGGAGAACCAGGGGCAAACAGAACGAGTGCATCCTCGTACTGTTTCTAGGATACTGGTGCAACGAGGTATTATCGAGTCAGAAAAACATGCGAAAAAGGAATGGAAACATTTTGAATGGGGGCATCCCAACAGGTTAATTCAGACAGATCTCACCACCTTCAACGGCATCCCTTTGTTGACGATGGAGGATGACTATTCACGCCGTGGATGGGCATTACGACTTTCCAATCAGAAGGATACCACGGTTGTATGTGGTATGAAGAAATTGTTGAAAATCAGATTTGATAACCTGCTGACTGATAATGGGTCACAATTCAGCAGGAAGAACAAGGTCATCCGTGACTACTGCCAGGATCATATCAATGAAAAACATATCTGGACCAGTATACATCATCCGCAGACGATGGGGAAACTCAGCGCCTTCCAGAAAGGGTTGAAACGATTCCTGTTTCACACCCTCCATGACTCCAGAGATATCCATCAGATTGATCATCATATCAAGGTGTATGTCCATTGGTACAACAATGGAAAATACCACTCAACGATAGCAACGTATCCAGAGGAACGTTACTCTGGACAGCGGGATCTTAATTGGTATAATCATCTTGTCACAAGTCTTAAATTAGATGAACTGCTTGTCATGAGGTCATAGGGAAGGACATATGTCATGTCCCTACACAAAGTTGTATACCGCTCAATGAGCAAACTCTAAATATCTTCGATAGATACCCTATGATGGGGGTGTAAGCGAAATGAAAGAAATTGAATCGCTTATTGAAAAAGCCCATAAATACAAAGAAAGTGGGCTTACGGATTATGAAATAGCTGAAGAATTAAATGTATCAAAAGAAACCGCTATTTGGCTTCTTAATAAAGGTAAGGAAAAAAAACCTGAAGGTGATGTTAAAATAGGGTGGCGATCCATTGGTGTTTATCCCGATCGTATATCATCTTTGTCTGATATATTAAGTCATATCATTGTTGAAGAAGAAGAACAGCGGGGGCTTGATATCGACACAGTAATAGGAATCGCTATAAATGGAATCCCCTACGCAACATATATTGCTGAGGAACTTGGTCTTGAACTTGCACTTTTCCGCCCACACCATGAAAAAATTGGCGCATTCTCCTCTAACTACGCATCTGTTAAAGAAAAACATGTAGTCATTATTGACGATGTCGTTGGAACTGGAGAAACATTACGAAACGCGATCAAAGCCACAAAAGCCGAAAAAGGAATACCAGAGCTTTGTGTCTGCATAGTTAACAAAAAAACAGTCAACGACATCAACGGCATACCACTACGAGCACTAATTCGTGCGCGATCGCTCTAAACACCAACTTACAACCCACTTTTTTTTCTACGGAACGTGAGAAAATGCATTGGGCAGATGTCATAGCAGAAGACCTTTTCAAACATAATATACCCCATGTACTAGCAACAGGAATTACCCCCTCAGGACCAATACATCTGGGTAATATGCGAGAAATCCTCACCACTGATGCCATCTATCGTTGTCTCATCGAAAAAGGTGGTGATGCAGAATTCATATACATAGCAGATGATTTTGATCCCCTTCGAAAAGTCTACCCCTACCTCCCAGAATCCTACGAAAAATATGTAGGAATGCCTATTTCAGATATTCCCTGCCCCTGTGGAAAACATCAAAGCTATGCAGACCATTACCTCTATTCTTTTCTCAACTCTCTCAAAGAAATCGGAGTACAACCACATATCTATCGAGCACATGAAATGTATAAAAAAGGCGAATACAACGAAGCCATTCGCATCGCCTTAGATAACACAGAAAAAATTAGACAAATCCTCGAAAATATATCAAAACGCCAAATCCCCAAAAACTGGCTCCCCTTTAACATCCTTTGTACTAGATGCAAACGCATGACCAAATCCACTCCCATACTTTATGAATATCCTATTATTGAATACAAATGTACCTGTGGCTATGAAGGAGAAGTTGATATCCGACAAGGAGGTGTTGGCAAACTCCCTTGGCGCGTCGACTGGCCTGCACGCTGGAAAATGCTCAAAGTCACCTTTGAACCCTGTGGCAAAGACCTCGCAACAGTAGGAGGTGCACGCGATACTGGAGCTCATATCGTCGAAGAGGTATACAATTATCCCCCTCCCGCATTAGTAGTCTATGAATTTATCCTACTTAAAGGACAAGGAGCTATGCATAGCTCAAAAGGAACAGCATTAAGCAGCGACCAAATGCTTCAAATGACTCCACCCAAAGTCCTCAGATTTCTACTAATGAAACAACAACCCAACAAACACATTGTATTTGACACTGGACTAGGTCTCTTAAACCTTGTTGATGAATACGATAAAATTGAACGAACCTACTTCGGTATTGAAGACGAAATAAAGGGCATGAAAGACCTCGAAAAAACCTATGAACTCTCCCAACCACACACCATACCAAAGAAACTCCCATACCATCTCCCCTACCGACATCTCGTCACACTTATACAAATTGCAGACACCTGGAATGATATAAAAAAAATACTTAAAAGAACCAATCAACTTACCACCACCCTATCCCCTGATGATGAAAACCGAATGAAACAACGGTGCGACCATGTGCACTATTGGCTTAAACACTACGCACCCGACGCAGTCAAATTTAAGGTTCAACCACATCTCCCAAAAATCAACATCGATGAACAACAACACCAATTTCTCACCCATTTATACTCAACACTCCCAGAAACCAAATGGATCCCTGAAGATATCCATAATATCATCTACACAATATCCGAGCAACATCAGATACCCATTAAACGAGCATTTACAACCCTCTATCAAATCCTTCTTGGTCAAACCAATGGACCTCGAGCCGGTTATTTCCTCTCAAATCTTGACAAAACATTTATCACCCAAAGAATAGCAGAAGCGCTTAAATAGTAACATTTTTTCATATCACACTAATCATGCATGTCTATCTAGAAACCTATGGCTGCACAGCAAACAAAAGCGACCACTGCACCATAGAAGGCATCCTCCGTTATCACAATCATACCATCGTAAAGGATCCTCCACAAGCTGATGCCATAATACTCCTCACCTGTATCGTCATCGACACCACTGAACAACGCATGCTATCACGTATACAAAATCTCAACAAATACCAAAAAATATTCATCATCGCTGGCTGCATGCCATCAGTATACACCACAAAAATCCATGACGTCGCCCCAAACGCACTTTTACTCCCTCCACAACAAATTACCCAAGTAAATAACCTTCTCACTGGCAAAAAAGACACTATATCAACATCGATACCACCCCCAAAATATTATAATGATATAATAGCACCAATTTCAATCGCAGAAGGCTGTCTACTTTCCTGCAGCTACTGCATCACCCATCTCGCCCGTGGGACATTAAAAAGCCGATCGCCAGAAGACATACTAACCGATATCACACAAGCTCTTACCCAAGAATGTAAAGAAATTCAACTTACCGCCCAAGACACCGCCGCCTACGGTATGGATACACCATCCCAAACCCTCGGAACCCTGTTAAAAACAGCAACGAAAATCGATGGAGATTATCATCTCCGCGTTGGTATGATGAACCCCTGCTCCTTACAAAAAAATCTCAATTCAATAATAGACGGCTACCATTCACCACATATCTATAAATTCCTCCACCTCCCCCTACAGTCAGGAGACGACCTCATACTTGAAAAAATGAAAAGAGGATACACAACCGAACTATATCGTACCCTCCTTACAACCTTCAAAAAAACATATCTTGATATTACTCTATCCACAGATATAATAGTTGGATTCCCCACAGAAACCAACGAACAATTCAACCACACAATTGATTTCTTATCAAAAATTAACCCAGATATCATCAATATTACCCGGTTTTCGGCACGACCTCGTACCCCCGCAAAAAAAATGACAGGTCGATTACCCACCAAACTGGTTAAAGAGCGATCCCGAACACTCACCCACCATTGCATAGATTTAACTACCAAAAAAAATAAAACACATATAGAAACACTATATCCTGTGATGATCACAAAAAAAATCGATAAAAACCATGTCTTAGGTCGAACACCAAGCTACAAACCCGTAATTATACCCCATAATCTAAAACTAGGGAGTCACCACACCGTCAACATAATCGAGGCTGATGCCATCCATCTTTTCGGAAACCTTATATAGCTCTAATAAATTGTGACCCCCTGTGGATGGGATGATTCGAATAGCCATCAACGGATTTGGACGAATTGGAAGAAACGTCCTTCGAGCAGCCGTGCAACATTCAGAGTGGGATAAAAAATTTGAAATTATTGCCATAAACGATCTTGGCAATACAGAAATTCTTGCTCACCTCCTTAAATACGATTCAATTTATGGAAAATTCAATGGTACTATACAACCAAAAGAAAATGGTATCGATGTAAACGGAAAATTCATAGAATTTTATTCACAAGTCAACCCCTCAAATCTCCCCTGGAAAAAACTTGATATCGATGTAGCAATAGAATCAACAGGGGTATTCCGATCAAGAGAAGGAGCATCAAAACACCTTGAAGCCGGTGCCAATAAAGTCATCATCTCCGCACCAGCCAAAGACCCTGATCTCACCATCGTTCTTGGTGTCAATGAAAAAGACTATGATCCAGATAAACATCAAATAATATCCAATGCCTCATGTACCACAAACAGCCTAGCTCCACCAGTAAAAGTACTACATGATTCATTCGGACTTGAACGCGGATTTATGACAACAATACATTCATATACCGGGGACCAACGCATCTTAGATTTCCCCCATAAAGATTTCCGCCGCGCCCGCGCTGCCGCATTATCAATCATCCCAACCACAACTGGCGCAGCAAAAGCCGTAGGCCTTGTCCTCCCAGAACTTAAAGGAAAAATAGATGGCCTAGCAGTCCGCGTACCCACACCCGATGGCTCTCTCACCGACTTTACCGCTATACTAAACCAAGATGTCACAAAAGAGGATATCAACCATGCCATGTCTCATTCAGCGGGTAACAGCCTTAAAGGTATTCTAGAATATACCGAAGAACCCATAGTATCAACCGACATCGTCGGAAACCCACATTCCTCTATTAT
>JAHJFH010000184.1 GCA_018824925.1 Thermoplasmatota archaeon | reverse complement strand
TTAATTGCAATAAAAATGCTGCGTACTCCATCTCCTGCCCACGTTCCTGCTTTACCGATGTAGGGGGTGTACGAAAATCAGATGTACAATTCCAGACATCATTGTTAACATTAATTCCAATACCACCAATAACATAAACATTTCCAGAACCATCTGGTATGGTCTCTAAGAGAATTCCAGCAATTTTTTTGCTCTGAATCAATATATCATTGGGCCATCGAATCATTGACGGTAGTTCATTTTGTTGAAGCGTCTCAGCAACAGCTACTGCAAAGATCAATGGGAAAAGGGTTTGATGATGAGCAGCTGTCGGTGGTTTTATGATACAGGACATGTATAAACCACCAGGAGGTGAATACCAACGACGATCAAAGCGACCACGACCCTGTGATTGCTGGTTTGCTAGGAATATGCAAGGCAGGGACTTATTGTGTTTAATATATTCTTTCGCCTCGAAATTGGTTGAACTTACTTTATCAAAGACCTTAAAATGATGGAAAAACAAGAAATACTCAGCTAATAATATCGAATTAATGTTATGTTCATTAAATCTAATCGTCATTGTGTATGTCTAGCCGTTGCCTTGGGTATTTGAAGCCGCGATGATGACCGCTTCCACAGCAGCCATAGCTGCAGCAGTTTTTGGTCCTGTCGATTGTGTCTTCATCTCCTTAACATGATCAACGACTTGATTAAGTATCTGATAACGGGGGATAAAACTGGTATCATACGTTCCTTTGATAAATTGTGGATGATTCATAACTACTTGGTGGAAGGGGATGTTATGTCGAACGCCACTTATCTGAAATTCCCAAAGTGCTCGTTTTGTTCGCTCGATTGCTCGTGGTCGATCCTCAGCCCAAATAATGAGTTTAGCAATCATGGAATCGTAAAATGGTGGAATCGTAAATCCAGGATATACTCCTGAATCTACGCGGATACCCGGTCCACTTGGTTCAGCATATCGCATTATTTTACCAGGGGCGGGAGTAAAATTATTTAGGGGGTCTTCCGCATTAATACGGCATTCTATAGAATGCCCACGTGGATGTATTTGATCCTGTGTATACTCTAACTCAAATCCTGAGGCAACTCGCAGTTGTTCTCGTGCTAAATCAACCCCTGTTGTGGCCTCGGTAATAGGATGCTCTACTTGTAATCGAGTATTCATTTCCAGAAAATAATATTTCCCATCTTTAAACATAAATTCGCAAGTACCTGCATTGTAATAGCCCGCTGTTTTTGCGACAAGGACTGCTTGTTTTCCAATTTCTTCACGAAGCTTTGATGTTAATGCACAAGAGGGTGTTTCTTCAATGAGTTTTTGATGCCGGCGTTGTACACTACATTCTCGTTCATAACAATGAATTAGATGCCCGTGTTTATCCCCGATGACCTGGTATTCTATGTGTCGAGGATCGTTGATGAATTTTTCAATGAAAACAGCATCGTCACCAAATGAATTTTTTGCTAGTTGTCGTACCGTATCAAGGGCTTTTTCCATTTTTTTTTCATCTTCTACCATCTGGATACCGATACCGCCTCCACCAGCTGATGCCTTCAACATGATAGGGTACCCAATTTCATGGGCGATATCCTTTGCCCGTTCATGATCCTTTATCGCTTCTGTTACTCCTGGTACGACAAAAACACCTGCTTTCATCATTGATTTTTTTGAATCAATTTTTGATCCCATGAGTTCCATTGCTGAGACTGGTGGACCGATGAATTCGATACCGTTTTTATGGCAGAGTTCTGCAAATTCAGCGTTTTCAGCCATGAATCCATAGCCAGGATGAATTCCATCAGCCTTGGCTTTCAGGGCGACATCAATGATTTTTTGTTTCTGTAAATAACTTTGACTAGCAGGTCCCGGTCCGATATGGTATTTTTCATCAGCATATTTTACAAATAACGCATTTTTATCAGCATCAGAAAAAACTGCAACGGATGTGATACCAAGTTCTTTACATGCCCGCATGATCCGGACAGCGATTTCCCCTCGATTCGCGATAAGAACTTTATTCAACATGATATATACCTCATAAATTAATACATTATTGGACTTGTATCAGGATATCTCCATTTGCTACTGAATCACCTTCTTTTACAAAGATTTGTTTTACTTCCCCGGCTTTGTCGGTATTAATTTCTTGTTCCATTTTCATTGCTTCGATGGTAACAATAACATCTCCTTTTTTGACGGTGTCTCCTTTTTTTACTTTAAGTTTTAGGATAGTTCCTTGCATGTTTGATTTCACACCGCCCTCAATATCCTTAGGAGGTTCTGTAACAGTTGGGGTACATCCACCCACAAGATATCCTCCGGAGGGAATAACTTTAACATTGAATGGTTCGCCGTCGACCTCTACCTCAAATTCAGTTGGTATTTGTGCAGGCCCTGCTCGTTTTTCTGGAGGGAGGGTTTCTAACCAGAGTTGTTTTACTTCAGGAAATGATTGTTTGACCATGGCACGGATTAGTCGATGATCGATAGAGAGGGGAAGTTGTTCTGAAGTGAATTCCGCTATGGCTTCTCCCTTAAGGAATTTTAGACCAACTTGGGGATAAATTGCATAGGTCATGATGTTTTCATCAGTGATTTTAACATCATGCTCTTTAAGCTCCGATTTTCGTTTTTCCCACATGGGTTCAAGAAGATCAGAGGGACGACAATCGATTACTTCTTCTTTCCATTTAGGTCCAAGGATTTTTTTCATAATCTCTGGTTCTATAGGTGCTGGTGGTTTCCCATACATTCCGCGGCAATAGTCCTTGGTTTCTTTCGTAATGACCTTATAACGCCCATGGAGGACATTCATAACTGCTTGTACCCCCACAACTTGACTAGATGGGGTAACCAAGGGTGGATACCCAAGTTCTTTACGGACTTTTGCAGTCTCATCAAGAATTTCCCGATATTTTCCTGGGGCACCTTGTTCTTCAAGTTGAAAAATAAGATTTGAAAGCATACCACCAGGAATTTGATGAACGGTGACACTTGGATCTATCTTGAGTGCATTGAATCGGTGTAAATGCCGATATTTATCCCATACCTTAAGGAAATATTTTCGTAAATCAATAAGAAGTTCTAGGTTGTAACCTGTATCCCATGGCGTATCCTGAAACGCTGCAACGACACTTTCTGTCGCTGGTGCCGCAGTTCCCCCAGATATAGGTGACATAGCAGTATCAAGAATATCAATTCCCGCTTCCGCTGCGCGTTGATACGCCATACCGGTCATACCACTGGTGCAATGTGAATGAAGGTTAATAGGGAGGGTTATTCCAGCATCCTTACAGCCTTTAACGATATCATAAACTCTTTTTGGGGAAATCATCCCTGCCATATCTTTAATACAAAGGGAGTCTGCCCCCATTTTTTCAAGTTTTTGGAATTTAGTTACAAAATAATCAACAGTATGAATCGGTGAGATGGTATAACTTAAACACGCTTGGACATGGCCACCATTGTCCTTAACGGCTTTCATGGGTGTTTCCATGTTACGCAGATCGTTTAATGCATCAAATATTCTGAAGTTATCGCATCCGTTTTTCTTTGCAAGATAGACAAACTTTTTTACCACATCATCAGGGAAATTCCAGTATGCAACAATATTCATTGCACGTTCAAGCATTTGAAGAGGAGTGTTTGGCATAGCTTTCTTAAGTGCTCGTAATCGTTCCCATGGGTCTTCGTTAAGATATCTAATACAGACATCAAAGGTTGCTCCACCCCAAACCTCTAAAGAAAAAAAACCAACTTGATCGATTTTATCGGCAATAGGAAGCATATCATCTGTGCGCATTCGTGTTGCAATCATTGATTGATGTGCATCTCGAAAAATCATTTCATGTAACTGCACCATAGGCATGAACCTCCAATACTCCCGCAGTTCTCCAAGGAGCGATGCGGATGAAAAAGGGTAACTTATTACCCTACTTAATTATATCGGGAAAGAAAAAACATACCAGTATAAAATCCTTGTTCCAAAATTTTTTAATA
>JAHJFH010000183.1 GCA_018824925.1 Thermoplasmatota archaeon | reverse complement strand
TTATCGAACTGTTGGGTTTCAAGTGCTTTTATCGCTATGTCGCTACAGTATTGCGCGCAAAGTAATCCAGGGAATAGGCCACCACCAGAGGTGGGTTTAACATGCGCGGCAGCATCGCCCACTAGCATAACACGTGTTTGTGTTGTTCGTTTCAATGGCCCCAAGGGAATACTTCCTCCGATGATATGATGAATTTTTCCGTTCTTCAGTAAAGGATGGTTACTCAGTTTCTTAAACCCTTTTTTTAGTTGATAACTATATATCTCTGGTGTACATAGGCCTATGCGCGCTTTTGATCCCGTTTCATTTATAGGGATTATCCATGCAAAAAAACCGGGCGCATACTCTCTATCTACAATGATATCAACATGTGAAGCATCTAGCGCTACCTGCGATATTTCTGCTCCTATCCCCCGTAAAAACAATTTAGGTTCAGGGAATTGAAACATCTTTCGGATTGTTGAATGCGGGCCATCTGATCCGATTATTAAAGATCCTTTCACGATATATTGAGATCCGCTCTCTTGCGCCTTACATATTATGTTATTACTGGTACGGCTAACATTTGTAAGTTTCTGATTTGTTTTTAGAATTGCACCCTCGCCTCTAGCGGCTGCACTTATTTGCTGGTCAAATAATGTACGATCAATTACAAAAGCATGTAGCCGATTTCCCCCTACCGTAAAAATTTGATCGTGCGGTCCATGGATATTGGCCCCCCTTATACGATTCAAGATTACTGAATCGTCAGAAATACCAACTTGCTTTAGAACTCGAGGAGTTACTAAACCAGCACATTTAAGTGGTTTGCCAATCTCCAGATGCTCTTCATAGAGTGCTACGTTAAACCCTTGCGCGGCAATTTTTTGTGAACAGTAGCATCCAACTGGTCCTCCACCTGCAATAATACAATCATAGATTTGCATTTCATAGTGAATATCAGAAAAGATTTATAAAAAAACCGGTGATACAATGCCGTTATGTTTCCATTTTTATCGTCTTTCAATCACCAAATTACCAGACTTAATATCCTAGGCTTAATATTTAATCGAAATTCTTCTGAAAATGATCAAGAAAAAACAGCAGGATCTGATGAATTACTATGCCGTTTTGTTGTCGATGGTTCAGGAAATAACATTGGAGAAACCATTGCCTTTGATAAGGATATTGTTATTATCAAAGCGGGGGCACGATTTCTTGGTGTTCCTCTTAAACATATTGAAGATCAAGAAACCACAATATTAGTTAAAGGCCTGATTGATTATCAAAAAGCATATGAATTAGGCGAAAAATGGCGCTCAGCTGCCCTTGAAAAAAATGATTAAAGACATGATTCTGATGTGACTGATAATGGATTATGAATATAAACTCATCATTGTTACCAGAAAAGATTTATCTTTATCCCCGGGTAAACTTGCTGTACAAGTCGCTCATGCTGCTGTTACCTGTTCCTTATTAACAAAAAAAGATCATGGTAAATGGTTTACGAAATGGCAACAAGAAGGGGCTAAGAAAGTTGTGGTGAGTGCCGATTCGGTGCACGATTTTAGAATCTTAGATAAAAAAGCAAGAGATCTTGGTATCGTTTCATATCTGGTGTCAGACGCAGGCCATACAGAGATTCCAGCAGGTACCATTACCGTACTGGGTATTGGACCAGCTCCTTCAAATATTATTGATCAGGTAACCGGTCAATTATCATTGTTATAAGGTAAGACGCGTTTGCCCTTTTAGCTTATAATTAGCGAAATCACGAAATGTCTCGTCTTCTTGCAGAACATTAATGATCTCTTTGGGAGATGAAGACATGCGTATTTCTCTAGTTCTGCCATGACGTCCTTTAGAGATGACCCTTGCGGTGATTATTCCAAGCATATCAAGTTCTGAAATGAGATCAGCGGTACGCCGTTGCGTGAGACAGTTGGCTCTGGTTTTTTTACATAGTTCTTTATAGACATCATAGACATCGCCTGTGTTCATAGCTTGTGTAATCCCTGCTTTTTTGTTTTCCTTCTCCAATAAATTAATTGCGTATAGAATAAGTTTTGATTGATTTGGTAGAGTGCGAACTACCTCAATTATTCTATCAATTTCAATTTTATTTTGTGCAAGTTTAACAAAAGATCTAGTTATTCGCGGTGAGTTATTGCGCTCCGCGAGTTCTGCAGATACTCTAAGTAAATCAAGTGCTCGCCGTGCATCCCCGTGCTCTTGAGCAGAAAGTGCTGCACATAATGGTATCACCTCCCCATCCATCGTATTCGGTTTTATGGCCATATCTACTCTATTTTTTAAAATATCCTGCAGTTGATCTGCATCGTAAGGATAAAATACCATATTTTCCTCCCCTAGACTTGATTTTACCCGTGGATCCAGAAATTCGGTAAATTTTAGATCGTTTGATATGCCTATGACTGAAACGCGAGCATTATCAAGATCGCTATTTATTCGTGATAGACTATAGAGTGCTTCATCTCCTTTGAGTTTATCGATTTCATCAAGAACAATGACAGTTACACATTTTTCTTTATCCATCATAGCTCTAACCTTTGCATATACTTCATCGGTTGGCCATCCTGTAAAGGGGATATGATCATTCCATTCATTGATGAAATGGTTTGCAATATTTTGAAGAATCCTGTATTGCGTATCTACAACTTCGCAGTTAATATAGATAAAATTAACGGATTTTCCCATTTCTCTTCCCTTTAGGATTAATTCTTTTCCAACAAATTTTGCTACAGCTGTTTTTCCAGTTCCAGTTTTTCCATAGATAAAAACGTTTGATGGTGTTTCTCCACGTAGAGCGGGCACTAATACGGCGGCTAGATCGTTTATCTCTCTTTCCCTATGGGGAAGTATTTCTGGCGTATAAGATGGTCGCATGACCTCACGGTTGATGAATAATCCTTCTGCTTTGAGTAGTTGGCCAAAAATGTCAGTGGTCTTTGCGGACATGAAAATATCCCTCCTCCGTGACTCGTAGAGTTTTGATGGTTAAATAACTTTTGTATAAATTTTTTTGAGATTTTCTTCTGATATTGTCGTGTTAGGGGGAGGGGATGGTTTCGTGTGGAACTTGGTGAAATAAGGGCTCTGCCCTTATGATCCCGTTCCGCCTTCGCTTCCTCGGCACGCCCTATCGGTCATGCCGCTTCCCCGCTCGGCGGATTCTCAGTTGGGAAGTTGTTGCTGACCAACAGGTATCACTGTTACCCCATGATGACGTTGCTGATCACGGAGATAAAGTGTGGATTCCTCCAGATTCATCAAACCCGTGGAAGCATGGTGTTCATATCCACTCCAGAAACCACCACGTGGATATCG
>JAHJFH010000182.1 GCA_018824925.1 Thermoplasmatota archaeon | reverse complement strand
GACCTCCGCCATGTCAAGGCGACGTCATAACCAACTAGACCACGAGCCCCACTGTAGTGATTGAAACCTTTGGTATTTGTGCTACCTGTGATTTTATGGAGGTTTTTAAATGTTTCAGTGTGTAAGAAAAAAAAGATAGGAGATTTTAGTGAGATGGGGGGGGTTAATCTTTATCTATATAGTTAGGTAGTTACAGGATATTCCCCAGGAAATAAATCACGCATGGTTGGATGTTGATTTCCTAGTAAATCAACCCAAAATTGTGCATAGGCAAACGCCTCTTCTGCTGAATTGACACCATCCTGATTTCCAAAGAAATCTGCCCAACCCCATAATCCTTGAATAAGGAAATCTGAAAAATCAGATCCATAGGATGGAGTATGTTCTTCACTTGACATCAGAACAATACGACCTTGTGATGATAGTTCCTGGGTCATGTCTTTCGTGAATGCTTCAGCAGTAAATGTCTGTGACGTGGTTTGTTGGGTAAAAAATGGAAGATCATTAAATCCTCCGCTATAACAACTATCAACAATTAGTAATACACCTTGTGATTGAAGAAGACTGATTAGGAAGTTAAGTAGATCATCCCAGATAAAGGCATACCAATTTTCAAAACCGTGGTACATGACTAACATTTCATCGGCCCCATCTGGTTCATCTTTAGGTGGTAAATCAACCGGGTATCCCTGACTATTGCGTAGGGGCGAACCATGGGTGGTTAAATAGATTAAACACATGTCGTCGCTGTCATCCATTTGTCTAAGCCATAGTAGTTCTCGTATAAGCGCTTGTCCAGTTGCTTGGGCGCCCTTCACTACGTGAATATGATCAGGTTGCCATTGGGGTGAATCAATTAGCACTTCGTAGAGATCATCTGCAGCCTCAAGCATGGAGGGTCGATCTTGATTTGGGTGGTTATAATACACGCCCACAGCAAATATTAATGCCCAATATTCAGTACCTGCGGTGGGAGATGGAAGTATATTTGATGTGGTTTTTATCGTTGATTTTGGATTTGATACTTTCCAGGGTGATAATCCTCCAGCTGTACACGAGACGCAAATAAGTAAGGTCATTAGTAGTACAGCTAGGAATTTAATAGTAGTTTTTTTGATATTTTGCATTTTTATCCTCACCAACATAAATATTTATTCAAATATAAATTTGTTTCGGATTAAAACCCATATTTATCTGTTTTATTTAGAATCTTTTATATGAGATTTGACAATACCAACTGTATAAAATAAGGTAGTTGAGGTTTGATATCGATGGAGGCTATCATTTTAGCAGGTGGTTATGGAACACGATTACGCCCATTAACATACACTCGTGCAAAATCATTACTCCCAATTATGAATCAACCCATGGTATCGTATCTCATGCGGATGTTACCATCCGAAGTATCAAAGGTTATTCTAGCGGTTAACTATCGTAAAGACCAAATTGAGGAGTATTTTAAACAACAAACATTTGGTAAGGAGATTATTGTCAACGATGAACCTAAACCGCTTGGTACTGGTGGGGCAGTAAAATTTGCGGAAAAACACATTTCTGGTCCTTTTTTTGTTCTTAATGCAGATATAATATGTTCATTAGATATCAGTAAAATGATAAAATACCATAAAAAAAAGAAAGCAGCTGCTACAATTTCATTATGGCCAGTGGAACGTGTATCCGAGTTTGGTGTGGTAGATATTAAACAAAATGGTAATGTTATTAGTTTTGTGGAAAAACCCAAACCAGAGGATGCTCCCTCAAATCTTATCAATGCAGGGGCATACTATTTACAACCCGAGGTTTTAGATTATATTGCCACGGGTCGTTTGGTATCAATGGAAAAAGAAATATTTCCGCAGATCATAAGTGACACCGGACGTTTTTACGGATATCAACTGAGCGGATATTGGATCGATGTCGGGAGAATCCAAAGTTATATTGATGTCCATAAATTGCTTTTAACAGAAAAAAATACCGATTTTATTATGGGAAAACATACAATGAATAGGGGTATAGCTACGACATCATGTCTTGGGAATCATGTCACTATTCATTCGGGAGTTCATTTATCAGAGTGTGTAGTGCTTGACCACTCAATAATTGATAAAAATTCATCGTGTACACATTGCGTGATAGGCGAAAACGTACAAATTGGAGAGGATGTTCTTCTCAGAAACGTGGTTGTTGGTGATGCTGAGGATATAGCAGCCGAAACCAAGTTGGAAAATTCGATAGTATGGAATCAATCAATCCCGGAAGATTACCCGAAGAAACAAATAGGAAATGTTATTGGCGAATAACATAAATTAATCAATCGAATAGGTTTGATCATGTGGCACGTAATATTTTAAAGGAATGTTAAGATGTCCTCGTAATGTCTCGAGAAATCTCCCCCCATATTTTTCGTGCGTATGACATACGCGGTATCTATCAAAAGGATATTTATCCTGAATTATTCTATCAAATCGGGTTGGCGACAGGGAATTACATAAAAAATGAACATAATGGATCAAACATGGTTGTTGGTAATGACATTCGGCAATCAAGTTTACCTCTGGCCCATGCTTTTCTATCTGGGGTTACAGCCATAGGTATCAATGTGTCATATACAGGTACAACTGCGTTTGGACAAACGCTTTTTAAAGGCTGTGAAGTAAAAGCAGATCTGATTGGATTTATCACAGCAAGTCATCTTCCACCTGAGTGGAATGGTATTAAATTCTATTATGGCGATGGGGTTGGTCTGCCAGAAGAAGAACTCCAAAAAAT
>JAHJFH010000029.1 GCA_018824925.1 Thermoplasmatota archaeon | reverse complement strand
ACTACACATCATACACTACGAGCACACCTACTTATATGCCTCCTAGTGTCAACCTCAGCATTTCCCCTTCTAATCACCCAACCAACAGCATCTGCCCAAACAACCGGAGAAACAACCTTCTACATCCACCAATATGATTACCTCGGTTTTTATGGAGAAATAGACCAAAACTTCCCCACCAAAACCAACGTATCAGCTCTTCCCCCAAAAATCCTCAGCGAAGACTTCATCAACTGGGGAACCATCTGGCTTGCCCTCCTCACCCTCGGATCCTACAGAAACGATTCCTCATATAACTATGACGACCTCCTCGGACAATTATTTAACACCCTCAGAATCCGAGAATCCTACACCTACCAAGGAGAAGACTCTATCTCCATCGATGGCACCGCCTACTTCACCCTCTACTTCGACACCTTGAAAAACCGCATAGACAAATACAAAGATCAAATCGAGATAAAACTCCTCCATGAAGGCCGAACCATCGCCAATAAAACCGTCACGCTTGACTCAAAATTAACTGATGGTATCATAAAAAAAGAATTCAAAAAAATAGTCCCCCTCACTAACCTATCATTCACACTTAAACCCGGTGATACAATCGGTGTTTCATTAGAATTTGTTTTCTCTAAAAAAATACTTTATAATATAATTAACGCATCCCAAGCCTCCGGACCATTTAGAGACTTTCTTAAACCAATACAAACTCGTTTCGTAAATTGGCTCGCAAATAGCACTAGACCAAAATTACAAACAGTTGGTGAAGCACTCCAATTATTTAGCAACCTCAGCTCAGAACTGAACATTAGCCGTGAAGACCTTGCACAACTTTTCAACGAAGCGCTCCCCATTCATGTATATTTTCTTTATGATTCAGTCAATTACCCCTCATCTTTCACTATTCCTAGTCAACTAAATGATCAAGACATTCATACTTTCTATCTTAGTGGCTCACAGCTCACGGAAACCAAACCAACCGGCACTGCAAAAACATTTATAAAACTCAAAAACACAGCACAATGGCAATCAGATCCCCTTGAAAGAAACAAAATCATCATACCCACAAATGCTACCCTTAGCCTCTTCATATCACATTTCTCCTTATTCAAAAAAACAATACAAGCCACCCTCCTAGCAGATAACACTACCATCGCAACTGCACAAACAAAACTCAAACATATGTCTTTATCTGAATATATTACTGGACCACGAACACCCATCACCCTTACATTCACCGGGACTCAAAAAGAAATAACTGCAAATCAACAACTCACACTAAAAATAACTATTACCAACAATCTCAACCTACTCCCCCCACGACTCTTTTATAACACTTTAAAAAACCCAAGTTCTTTACAAATCACCTTCAAAGAAACCGACAATATACAACTCACCCATACAGCAAACCCAGCAAGCGAACAAATCGTCCCCGGAGACAAAATCACCTACTCCCTTAACATAACCAGCAAATACGCCGACACCATCTCACTCTCTACCACAAAAACCGAGGAAATTGGTTCCTGGGAACTAACGACCACCCCCACAACACTCACCATAGAAGCAGGTGAAACCAAACAAGCCACTGTCACCGCTAAATCCACAAACACAACTAAAAACTCCTATGGAAACACTCTTGCATTCAAAATCACCGCCAAAGGAAAAACCGGTATCGACACCACCTCAGCCCTGGCAGAAGTCTCCGAAAACGCAATCAAATATGCTGTAACCATCGAAAGTTATACAGAATCAAAAACCATCAAAAAAGGCACCAACGGCACCTTTTACTTCATCATCAAAAACCGCAACACCGGCGCCATCGATGATACCGACACCTATACCATATCAGCTACCTCAAAAAACAACTGGGAACTACAATACATCGATACCTTCCGAGGACTAAAACGAAACACCAGCACCAAACCAAATGACATACCCGTTATTGTTCATGTACCAAAAAACACCTCCTTTAAATCAGATACCATCACATTTACTGTCACCTCAGAAGGCAGCAATGGAAAAACCAAAGCAACCGTAAATGTCACCGTTGAGGTACTCCAACTCTCACTTTTTGAAACAATCTATGAATTCTTTGAATCAGCATCAAAATCCATTGGTTTAGATGGTGCGCTAGGGGAAAACGCCCCATTAGGACTAGCAGCAATACTCCTTGTTATAATTATGTTCATCATCATCATTTTAACGTTATTCCTCACTCAAAAACTATTCAGCGTAACTATCGATGATCCTATCCAAGAAATCGACCCCACTGATCAAGCCGTCTTTACACTCAGCGTGACTAACCGCTCAAAAAAAGCACAAACCTTTACCATCTCTACACCACCATCCAACCCACACATTCAATGGAACACCCAAATCGACCCTGAACAACTCACGATACCCGGTCAAACCACTAAACTCATCCGAGTTACCGTATCACCCACCACAGCAGTACAACCTAATGACTGGGTAGAGATGCCCCTCACCATCAAACATGCACGACGGAAAAAAATCATAAAACTCAGCACCATGGTCTCAATCCTTGAAGGAAAACCCATCATCCAAATCATTGATGCTTTCACCTGGCCAAAAGAATTCATCAAAGGAGACCGTATCATCACCTCTTTTAAAGTCCATAACAAAGGATCCCTGTCCGCACCTGATATCACCATTCTTTTTTATCTAAACGGTAAACAAAAAAATAAAGTACGCCTTACCATTCCTAGCAACGGCTATGCCGATATCAAAATACCCTGGATCGCCGTAAAAGGTAAAAATAAGGTTCTGATAAAGGCCGTTGAAAAAAAACGCTAACACTAAACATAAATAATAGCACTATAATAGGGGTGCAACAGGGGAAGTGTTTCTAGTGCCCGCTAAACCCTCAAAACAACAAGATGTAGAGGAACTGCGTAACGCAGAAAAAAAATATCAAAGCATTATAGAAAAACGCAACGAACTCAATGCAATGGGCAAACTTTTACGCGAAGAACGCGACATGATCAACGAAAAACGTAAAGAATTCAAAGAATCCATGCAACGCTACAAAAAAGAACGTGATGAACTCGTTAAGAAAATGAAGGAACACAAAGCCATCCGTAACCAATACCAACAACAAGCGAAAGCACTCATCCAATCAAAACAAAAGAAAAAAGGCGACATCATTAAAAACCTCCCATTACGCGCTGAAGAACTCAAAGCCGACATCCAAATGCTCGAATATAATCAAGAAACCACTCCCATGCCGCCCCAAAAAGAAAATGACCTCATCGACCTTATCAAACAAAAACGAAAAGAATACCAAAAAGTCATGAAAGAAATGCAACAACAACAAATCATACAAACCGATCTCTCAGATACCGATTCAGTTATCACTGAGCTCTTTAAAAAAGCTGATGAGGAACATGCAATAGTCCAACAATTCTATGCAGATAGCCAAAAGAAACACGAAGCCTACATGATGGTGGTACTGGAAATCTCTGCATCAATTGGTGAATCTAACAAAAAACATAAAAAATATGTTGAAGTCCGTGAAGAAGCGCAACGACACCATGAAAAAGCAATAGAAATGCTATCAAAAATCATGGAAGTGAAACATGATCGCCGACGACGATGGCAAGAAGCAAAGGATCTTTTGAAAAATCAAAACATCCAAGCACAAAAAGAACTTTTTGATAAAGAAAAATTAAACAAAATCGCAGACGATTCTGTTGATAACCTCAAACAAGGTAAAAAAATCTCTTTATCAGGTTAATACATATCTGCTCGGCAATAGCCGAATTTTTTACAGGCACTTTTATATAGCCTATCTGGATTTTGGGCCTTTGTGACTCGATATGGAAACATTAGGTATCGTAAGTTATGGAGCCGACATCCCCCGTTTACGAATCACAGCTCATGAAATCGCATCTGTATGGGGAAAGGACGGCGCAACTATCAGCAAAGGTCTTGGAATTATCGAAAAATCTGTACCTTCTATTGATCAAGATACAGCAACTATCAGTGTTGAATCTGCCCGAGCAGCGCTACGACGATGCCATATAAACCCACAGGATATCGGTGCCATTTATGTTGGTAGCGAATCTCATCCTTATGCTGTGAAACCTACGGGCACTATTGTTGGTGAAGCTATTGGCGCAACACCAGATCTTATGGTAGCGGATTATGAATTTGCTTGCAAAGCTGGAACAGCTGCTATTCAAACCTGTATGGGGTTTGTCAAAGCAAATATGATAAAATATGGCCTCGCTATTGGGGCAGATACCTCACAGGCAGCCCCTGGGGATGCCCTTGAATATTCAGCATCTGCTGGAGGAGCTGCATATATCATTGGCAAAAAAAACGTCATTGCATCACTTAATCACACTTATTCATTTACCACAGATACTCCTGATTTCTGGCGTCGTGCCGAACGAAAATATCCTTCCCATGGAGGACGATTCACCGGAGCTCCTGCCTATTTCAAACACGTTACCACCTGTGCTACAACTCTTATGAAAAAAGCAGGGACCAGCCCCGAAGATTATGATTATGCAGTATTTCACCAACCAAATGGCAAATTCCCCGTAAGTGTAGCGTACAAACTTGGGTTTTCTAAAGAACAGATCACGCAAGGACTTATAGTCCCCTATATTGGTAACACTTATTCAGGTGCTTCAATGGTTGGTCTAGCATCAGTTCTTGATGTTGCAAAACCCGGTGATAAAATCATGGTCACGAGTTACGGCTCAGGAGCAGGAAGTGATGGTTTTGATATCACGGTCACTGATCATATTGAACAACTCGAACGATCAAACGCCCCATCAATAAAACAAATGGTCGATGATAAACAATACATTAGCTATGGGGTGTACGCAAAATTAACCGATTTACTCTATTGGGAGTGAGAAACTATGAGAGATGTCGCTGTAATTGGTGTTGGTCTAACAAAATTTGGAGAAATCTGGGATCGATCATTTAGACAACTTATTGTAGAAGCAGGATCGAAAGCAATTCTTGATGCAGGTATTGAAGGAAAAGATATTGATGCTATGTATGTTGGCTCAATGAGCTCAGGTCGATTCATAGGACAAGAACATGTTGGCGCTCTCGTCGCAGATGCATCCGGATTTTATAACCTGCATATACCCAGCACCCGCGTTGAGGGTGCTTGTGCCTCTGGCGGTCTAGCAGTTCGACAAGGCTATCTATCAGTTGCCTCAGGTGTAAACGATATAGTCGTGATTGGTGGTATTGAAAAAATGAATGATGTCGCTGGAACCTCAGCAACCGAAACACTTGCAACTGCAGCTGATCAAGAATGGGAGGCATTCTTTGGCGCCACCTTCCCCGGTCTCTATGCCTTTATCGCAACTCGTCATATGCACGAATACGGGACAACAAAAGAACAACTCGCTCAGGTAGCTGTTAAAAACCATGCTAATGGTGCACTTAACCCCTATGCACAATATCAAAAAGAAATCAAACTAGAACATGCTATTAATGCCACTATGGTCGCATATCCTCTCGGCTTACTTGACTGCTCACCAGTGACCGATGGCTCAGCAGCTGTCGTTCTTTGTTCAGCTGAACGAGCGAAAGAGTTCACAGATACCCCAGTAAAAATTATTGGCGCTGGTCAAGCTTCTGATTCACTTGCATTACATGGCCGCCGTGACATCACTACCCTTGACGCCACAGTTCATGCAGCACAAATGGCCTATAAACAAGCAAAAGTCACCTCAAAAGACATTCAGCTTGCGGAGGTGCATGATTGCTTTACTATCGCTGAAATCTGTGCAATCGAAGACCTGGGGTTTGTAAAAAAAGGAGATGGTGGCAAAGCTATTGATAATAACATCACCACCCGTGATGGTAGCCAACCGGTCAATACAAGTGGTGGGTTAAAAGCTAAAGGCCATCCTGTCGGTGCAACCGGGGTTGCTCAGATTATTGAAATCGTTCTACAGCTTCAGGGCCGCGCAGAAAAACGTCAAATTCCTGATGCCCGTATTGGTCTTGCCCATAACGTCGGTGGTTCTGGTGCTACATGTACGGTTCATATTATGGAGGGGATGTAAAAATGAGTGTCCCACGTTTCTGGCGAGAAATACCTCAACGCTACAACCTTATTGGAAATAAATGTGAGATTTGTAGTAAAGTCTATTTTCCACCTCGTGAGTCATGTCCAGTCTGCCGTCGCAAAAGCATTGGTCATATAAAGGATCTTAAACTCAGTGGAAAAGGAGAGGTGTTTACCTATTCCATCATTCATGTGAGCTCTGGTGAATTTGAGGAACAGGTCCCATATCCAATCGCAATCATAAAACTTGATGAGGGACCAATGATTACTGCTCAAATCGTTGACTGCGATCCAGACTGTGTTAAAATTGGGATGCGAGTAGAAAGCACTTTCCGTCAAATCCAACAAGATGGGTATACTGGTGCGCTCTATTATGGATATAAGTTTAAAAAAGTGTAGGTAAATCCCTCTACGTTTCTATTTTTTTTCTTTGATTTTTTTTTAAAAAATATTTTCTTTTTTATTGTGCTGGTATTAAGAAAAAAAAAGAAAAAAAGAGGGAGGTGTGTTTATGCGTCAATGGGTACTGGTGAACTCCATTCGGGGCTGTAAACAACGAGTGCGGGGTCACCATAGATACATTGTACGGTGGTTACCTGCATT
>JAHJFH010000181.1 GCA_018824925.1 Thermoplasmatota archaeon | reverse complement strand
TTAAATGAACCAGTCATATTCGAAAATGTGAACGCAAATAAAGTACTTGAAAAATATTGGATCGATCATGGCAAATCCTACCTTAAATCAATTATTGCTGATGAAGATATGGTAACCTCTTTTTATCAATTGGATGAACCGCCTTCGAGCATCCTTAAATTTGTTGATGAATATAAAGAAAGACAGACCATATTGGATAAATATCCACATTATACTAAGCTACCATCATTAGCCCATTTCATCGATACTCTGGTAAAGACATATTTAACCTTTGGAAAAGAAAAAGCCATTACGATTTTGAAACAACATCCTGATAACCACAAAGGACGATCAGTTGCGTATGCTTTTGCACTAGAATTTAGTAAGGCAAAGGATTTCAAATGGAAATTTACTGCTGAGGAAATTGAGTCAGGGGATTTTCTTCAAACGTATGTTAATCATGTATTAACTTGTGATCCTAAAAAATATGCAAAGTGTGTACAGGATATATTGATAGCCTGTGGATCTAATGAGAAATTACCTGAATGAAAAGGAAAAAAAAGAGAAGGTTTTGGGTGTTTAAAGACCCAAAAAGAAGAACAGTAGTAATAATCCACTACTCGTTGCTTCTGCACAACCGGCAGTTGCTTCAATAGTCACTGGACCAATACCCAAAACAAACCCACTTTTAACCACAGTAGTTCCACCTGCTGGTATTGCAGCAATTGTTCCAGTTGCTTCCTTTCCAAATATTACAAATATTCCGTCTACTGTAATAGACCAATCAACATCTATCATATCTGTCGATGCACTATTCATGATGGTAATGGTTACTCCCATTCCGCCAGTGATTTCAATGCTTAATGGACAGATGATCGAAAAGGTACAAGATTGTGTATCCTCGATATTACCTGCATTGTCGACGGAATAAAATTCAATGGCATGATCACCAATGTCTGAGACGATAAATGGAGCATTATATTCTACGAATCCCGTACCATCAAGATCATACATGGTGTAATTAACTCCTGATTCCCCATCGGTTGCAATGAGAGTTACTGTTACGTCTCCGATGTAATCGTCTCCAGACATTTCACCAATTAGTTCACAGGTTGTTTCTGGTGGGGTTATGTCATCTGGTAGTGTAACATCGGTGACCTCAATATCATCAATTTTAATCCAGTACCAATTAGTGCTTTCGCAATGGCGGAAAGCTATATGGACTGCTTGACCATCATAATTTGAAAGATCAACGGTTCGTAGTTTCCATATATCATCACTTTCGATGTAATCATCAACTTGATCGGTGAAATCTCCAGGTACTGTTGTACCCGTTGTTGATATCCATACTTCTAGGTGATCAGCGGGCCATGAAGGATCTTGTGCTGCAACCCAATAGGTGAGTGTGGAGGTTGCTGATGTGGTCATTGGTGGTGTGATAAGCCAGTTATCCGGGGTAAGCGGTCCGATATCGTTAATGTATGAGGCACTTGCTGCGCATTCTAATCCGCTATTCGGGGTATATGTCCAGTCGCATTCCCATTCGTAACTATCTCCGTCGCTATCAACGTTAAGCCATCCTGTTGGGACCCCGACACCTTCGAAACCCTCCTGAAAAATATCGAAAGCCGTTGCTTGGTTTTTTTCTTGTTGTATGGTTGTACTTGCTGAAACAACCATGGTGGAGAGTACCATAAGTATTGTTATCAACAAAACTTCAGCTCCTTTTAATGTTGGTTTTTGATTCATGTTTTCCCCCTCTGGTTATTTTATTCGATTAATGATATTTAACATTTACTATATTATAAAAATACCATTTTAAAAAATAATTTACTTAACCCCAGTTACTAAAATCCAAATTTCATAACATTTATTAGTACAATTGTCGATACCAAATCATTGTGTGAGGAGCCTTATCAATTATTGAAATACGTAAGGTGAGATAAAGGGATGCTATCACAAACAATAGGGTCAAAACTAGAAGAAATAACTAATAAATATCCAAATAATGAAGCTATTGTATATCCTAATAAAATTCGACTATCGTACAAAGAATTCAATGAACGTGTCGATATCCTTGCAAAAGCTCTAATGGCTCTAAGAATACAAAAAAATGATCATATCGGCTTATGGGCAACAAATATTTTAGAATGGATACTCATCCAGTTTGCCTCAGCAAAAATCGGTGCACCTATCGTATTAGTAAACACCTATTATAAAACCCGAGAACTTGATTATCTCCTCCATCACGCAGATATAAAAATATTCTTTTTTTCCCGCGGATTTAAAGATATCAACTACTACGATGTTATCAAGTCGCTCGTTCCAAATATCCCCACCACCCTTGAAGATACAATAAATTCATCTCGATATCCACATCTACGTCATATCATCTTCCTTGGAGACCAACCCCCAGAACCCATAATTACCCATCATAGCCTGTATGAACTATCTCATCAAATATCTGATGAACAATACACTTCCCAAAAAAATACCCTTTCACCACATGATGTCATAAATATACAATATACCTCAGGCACCACAGGTTATCCTAAAGGCGTGATGCTTACCCATTATAACATCTTAAATAACGCCATTGCTGTTGGACAAAAACTAGGGCTTTCTGAAAAAGATCGTATGTGCATACCTGTTCCCTTTTTCCACTGCTTCGGCTGTGTTCTCTCAATACTCAACTGCATCTGCAATGGCGCGACCATGATTCCACTAGAAACCTTTCACCCTGAACAAGTACTTCAAATTATTCAAAACGAACAATGTACCATACTTAATGGTGTACCAACCATGTTTATCAGTGAACTTCAACACCCAAACTTTACACAATATAACCTTTCGAGTTTACGAACCGGTATAATGGCGGGAGCACCATGCCCTGTAGAAATCATGCAACAAGTAATGGAAAAGATGTCTCTCCGTGAAATCACCATCTGTTATGGTCTTACCGAAGCATCACCCGTCATCACCCAAACAGATCGTCATGACCCTCTAGAAAAACGGGTTGAAACCGTGGGAAAACCCGTATCCAATGTTCAAGCAATAATTATCGACCCCCTAACAGGATCGGTCCAACCACCAAATACCCCTGGAGAGCTTGTCGTTAAAGGCTATAATATAATGAAAGGATACTATAAAATGCCAGATCAAACCAATACCACTATCATCAACGGCTGGCTTCATACCAAAGACCTCGCGTTAAAGGATGAAAATGGCTATGTTAAAATCCTTGGTCGAATCGATGACATGATAATACGTGGCGGCGAAAATATATATCCTCGAGAAATTGAGGAATTCCTCTATACCCACGAAAAAATCAAAGAAGTCGCCGTTGTCGGTGTACCGAATGAAAAATACGGTGAAGAAGTTTTCGCCTTTATACAATTAAAGGATGGCATGATTGCTATTTCTGAGGAAATCAGAGACTTCTGTAAAGACAAGATATCACAATTTAAAATCCCAAAATATATCCAATTCGTTGAAGACTATCCAATAACCGCAAGTGGAAAAATACAGAAATATCGACTACGAGAGATCGCTCAAGAGCAACTTTCACACAATCAACTACAAGTAATCTCAAAATAATTGAATACCATCCGTACTTTTAAATATCATTTGATTCTATAAATACTACTAAATGGGAGGTGAATTCAAATCTGAACAATGAAGATAATTAAAATCATCGCAATAAGTATCACTCTATTGTTTTTATGTTTAATATACAGCCCAATATCTCCAGCAAATATTAACAAGAACGTATTAGACATCACTATTCATGATTCTACATATACCTATCTGCAAACTGATCAACTAAGTTTTGCAGCATTTGCAGATACCCACATTGGCGCTCGTTATCAGTATCCAACATATCATATGGCATCCTATTTAGATAAAATCGGGGATGATTTGATCAGCACCACTAACCTACTAGATTTCGCATTACATCTCGGAGACATTGTCAACCATAACACTGCACAAATAAACGGCATCGGTCTACCTTTTCTAGTAAACCAGTATCAAAATAATCTAAAAAAATATTTCATCTCACACATTAACCTACCATTACATTGTGTCATTGGCAACCATGATATAAACGATTATGAGATGAATGAAGACAACCCCCATAACCTAACCCTTTCATTAATCGATGAACTCAGCATGAACAGCCCAATATACGCCATGATGCGGAGCGGTATCCTCTTCCTCATCGTTCCTGAACTAGGTTATGTTCAATGGACCCACCCCGTTGAATATACCTGGATAGAACATATGGTCAGCCAATATCCTGATACAACAACCATCATTTTCTGTCATCAAGCCATCGAAGACACAACCTATGCTGATGAACCCAGCCCTTATCGAGGTAAGCAGGATATGGACTGGTGGGCTACCCTCTTTCAAAACAATCCACAGATCAAAATGTGGATACATGGTCATAATCATCACCTCAGCTGGTATCTCGGAAATCAGAGTACTGGAATCACCTACCCAATACGCCAATTTAGCCATGAAATAGCATTTTCTGCACCATACTCGCAGCTTGATTGGGGATGTTTTCATGAGGAAGATCGGATAGTTATTTATAATATATCATCCACCGGCATACAAACCGCCACCTGGGAACACAACCTGCTTGGCGGTCAGTGGATACCCGAATATCAACACACATGGAGAACATCTACTACCTATGATTCCGATGCAGAAAATTGGTATCTCTTCACCATGTTTCTCCAAGATAATGAAACCCAGAAAACAGACATGAAAATAATCTCACCAGATATCACCCTGCAGCTCGTTGGCACAAAACCCATGGAACTCTTTTATGATTCGCATATGGAAGCGCCCAGTGGACGAGTCGATGAAAAAATCCTGGGGTTTGGCAATGACCGCTCTGAACAAGTCATTTGGAACAAACCCGGCATGAAGATACATGGTCCCTATTCTGTTACGTTTCCCGAAAAATATCCCTATAATAGTGCTCATGAGGACGGTCGAAGTGGACAACCCTATCAGTCATTTCCCATGGGAACCATCTGCACAGCTATACCGGGACAAACCTATACAATAACAATTACCGCTCGAAGCAATTCCGGTACCGGTCGTATAAATCTTACAATGAATTGTACTGATTGGGGAACCCATTCCCAGTATAGTATCCTACCAAATAGTAGCCACACCGTACTAAATCATCAAGTTGGAACCACCTTTGAGAATATCCAGGGCAACTATACTGTACCACAGGACACAAATGCATGGTTTCTCCAAGGATCCGTACACTTTCTTGATGCTACAGAATATGACGTTTCATTATTTAGTATACAACGGGCACGTACAAGTAATCACACAAACAATTTTCGTCTAAATCTCAGCGAACACTGGTACAATACAACCGGTGATCTTAAAGAAAATGAGATAATATCATTCCCAATCAAACCTGAAAATCTCGCCAATTCTGAAGGCATCATCAATTACACAGCACGTATTAATGGAAATCACTATGGCATGGCACAAATCCTTTATAAAGAACCACTCCTCCTCTGTCGAAACGCACGATTCCGCATAAATTCCTATTCCCAAGGCATCCTCAACCTCAGCCTCACCAAAACAATTACACGTACACCCTCCACACCTCAACAAGATCCACTGACCCCAAATTCACTCAACTTACTAGTACAAAACATTTTCTCAAACAAAATCATCATAGGCAGCATTCTCTTCATGGTACTCATTCTGTTAATCCATTTTTGGAAATCCTCACATCAACCATACACCTCACTTTTCAAGCTCATTCCCTATACCACCAATGTACTCTATCATCAAATTAATATCAGTGCTGATGACCACTCAGCAATAAAACAAACCTCCCCCAATGGAAACATCTGGTTTACCACCACACTCCCCAAAAACACCGAACGTAATCTCCTCATATTTATTCCTAATCTTCAATAAACCAGAATTTATCGTACAAGATGCAGGTCATCAGAACGTTTTTCTAGTATTGGCATATGTCGGTATGAGGATTCCTATGAATTTTGAACTCACGGCTGAACAAAAACAATTCCAAACAACAGTACAAGAGTTTGCTGAAAAAGAAATCAAACCACTCGCCGTAAAAATCGATAAGGAAGAATATTTCCCAAAAGATATGTATAAAAAAATGGGGAAACTTGGTCTGATGGGTATGACAGTGCCCAAGGCTTATGGTGGTGCCGGTATTGATAAAATTTGTTATATGATTGGTATTGAAGAAATATCACGGTATTGCGGATCAACCGGGATAACTGTAGAAGCACATAACACACTTGGCGCTGGATATATTTATGAAACAGGGACTGAGGAACAACGAAAAAAGTATCTCCCTAAAATCACTAATGGTATTGGATTTTCAGCCCTCGCAATTACCGAACCAAATGCAGGATCTGATGTTGGATCGTTACTCACAAAAGCAGAAAAAGATGGTGATGAATGGATTCTTAATGGCACTAAACAATGGATAACAAATGGTGATATTGCTGATGTTGTCATTGTTATGGCTAAAACAGATAAATCAAAGGGAACAAGAGGTATCAGTGCATTTTTAGTGGAAAAGGATACCCCTGGTTTTACTGTCTCTTCACTTGAGGATAAACTTGGTTTACGCGGCAGTAGAACAGCTGAACTGATTTTTGAAAACTGTCGTATTCCAAAAGAAAATATGTTGGGAACGGAAAATCAAGGTTTTTATGAAGTCATGGATACCCTCGATCGTGGTCGTTCCGCTGTAGGAGCAATGGCTGTGGGAATCGCCCGGGGTGCACTTGAGGATAGTATTGAATATGCAAAGACAAGAGAACAATTTGGCCGTCCAATTGGAAAATATCAGGCTATTCAATGGATGATATCTGATATGGCAACAGAGATTGATGCTGCCCGGCTACTTGTCTATCGTGCTGCTCAGCTTGAACAAGAGAAAAAACCTTTTACTTTAGAAGCTTCTATGGCAAAATTGTTTGCGTCAGAGATTGCGATGCGTGCGACTAAAAATGCGATTCAGATACATGGTGGTTATGGGTATATGCGTGATCGACCGTTGGAGCGTTATTTCAGAGATATTAAATTATGTCAGATTGGTGAGGGCACTTCTGAGATTCAACGAATTGTGATTGCTCGACGTCTCGGGCTCTAAAACCACATACTTTTATCTTCTAGATTATTTTTTTTAATTATTAGGTACCATATGGTAGAAATTCTTTTCCGAGGAGCTCTCGACCGATAATGATTCTCATGATGTTCATTGTCCCTTCCGCACCAATTGAGTAAGATCGTACGCCCCGTATCCCCATTTCAATGGAATATTCTTTTGTGTAGCCGGTAGCTCCGAGCCAATCTGCGACCTCATTCATGACGCTAAAGGCATATATTGGTGCTCGTAGTTTACTCATTGCTGCAGCTAAGGCGACATCATGGTGGGTGTACTTTTGTTCGTTATACATTTTGTCCATGATCCATGCTGCTCGATATGTGAGTAATTTAACACTTTCAATGTTACAATAATGTTCTGCTAAGGGAAACTGGATTCCTTCGAAGCTTCCTAAGGCGCGTCCAAAGGCTTTTCGTGTTTTGATATGGTCAATTCCGAGTTCTAATGCAGCTTCTGATGCACCGATACAGGTAGCTCCTATCAGAACGCGGGCAGCGGAGAATCCCTCCATGGCATAATAGAATCCTTTATTGAGTTCACCAATGAGGTATTGTTCTGGTAGCGTGACATCGTTCATAACAAATCCACCAGTAGATATCCCCATTCGTCCCATATCTTCCAGTAGGGTTGTCTTAATACCCTTGGTATTTTTTAAGGGAACAGCGAAGAATGAAAATCCTTTATGTCCTTTGTTTGGATCTGTTCGGGCTAGGGTGAGATGGATACCCCCCCAATTTAATGATTCAGTGATACCGCTGATGAATATTTTCTCGCCATTTAATATCCATGATTTGTCTTTTTTGATTGCCCGTGTTTTCGCAGCGCCAAGAATATCTGAGCCCCCCTCAGGTTCGGTAACTGCTATTCCTGAGAAAGCTTCTCCTGAAGTAATCCGTTTTAGATACTCCTCCTTTGCCTCTTCGGATCCATATTTACTGAAGATATATCCCCATGATGCCTCGACAAGATACATTACGGGTATTGCAAGGCTAATATCTGCTCGTCCAAGTTCTTCTGCTGCGATGCATGCCATGGTCCAGTCGACACCGGCTCCACCATAGTCCTGTGATGCTGTTGGTGCGAGTAATCCTAGTTGTGCCATTCCTTTCATAATCTGTTTTGGGATCTTTCTATTCGAATCAATATCCCGTACATGTGGGGTGATGTTTTTCCGGGCAAATTCACGGACTGTTTGTCTCCAAAGTTCTTGCTCTTCAGACCAGCTAAAATCCATGTTTGTATTCCTCCACCATATTTGATAAATAGTAGGGTATAGGCTATGATTCGTTCGTTATAAGAAGTTTGTTATAATTTCAATAATAAATCATTTTTTTCCCCTATTTCTTACATAGGTGATAGAGATTTATATAGGGCTATTTCATACAGGACGGGGAGATATTATGGCATTCAAGGATACCTTCATTCCGTATGGTGGTTATTGGAGCACCCCTTTTT
>JAHJFH010000180.1 GCA_018824925.1 Thermoplasmatota archaeon | reverse complement strand
TTTGGTCCAATGAGTAATCCCAATACAAGAGCACTTGCAGAAATTTTTAAAGGAATTGGGCTAACTGAAACCGACGTCGAGCGAAAATTCAGAAAATATGCTGGTATGACTATGGAATTTCGAGGGGAGGCAGGTCATTAATGCCAGAAACCATCATTAATATCGATTATGTAGCACGCGTTGAAGGACAAGGAGCACTTAATTTAATTATAGCCCATGATGGAAAAGTAAAAAATGTTGAATTTCGGATATTTGAACCCCCACGTTTTTTTGAATCATTTCTCATTGGAAGAAAATATGATGAAGTGATGGAACTTGCCTCACGAATCTGTGGTATATGCCCAGTGGCACATCAAATCACAGCCCTTCGAGCAATAGAAAATGCACTTAAAATCAACCCAAGTCAACAAACAAAGGATCTACGAAAACTCACAGCAATTAGTGCCCATATTCAAAGTAATGTCCTTAGTATGTATTTCTTGTCGTTGCCAGATCTAATGGGTTATGAAAGTATTATCCCTATGGCAAAACAACATCCAGATATCATAAAACGTGGTTTAAAACTGAAAAAACTTGGCAACGACATAACTGATCTTATCGGAGGGCGAGCAGTACATCCTGTCACTATGATTGTCGATGGTTTTTCTTCTTTACCTAGTAAAAACAAGCTGCAGGATATTCGAAAACGTTTACTTGATGCAAAGCAAGAGGCTTTGGATACAGTAGACCTTTTTGCTAATCTAGAAATCCCTGATTTTCATCGGAAATGCGAACATGTTGCGATTTCCGATCCCCACAATTATGCTATTAATAAAGGTCAGTTTAGATCTACTGAAAGTCTCGATTGTGATGAAATGCATTATCGAGATGTGATTCTTGAACGTCAAAAACCTTACTCTACAGCATTACATTCATTTATGAAACATCGAGATTCATTTATGGTCGGACCACTTCCAAGACTTAATATCAATTTTAATCAACTATCTACAGATGCTAAAACAGCTGCAAAAAATAGTGGTATCAGATTCCCAAATTATAATCCATTTATTTCTCATTTAGCACGAGCAATTGAATTAGTTCATGATATCGATGAATCAATTGAATTGATAGATAGAATCCCTTTAAAAGAAGAGAAAAAAAATATTGTCTGTAATGCTGGATTTGGTGCCGCGATTACAGAAGCACCACGAGGCAGTCTTTATCATAGTTATGAATTAGACAATAATGGAATAGTGCGAGGAGTAGATATTGTACCTCCTACGGCCCATAATGTAAATAATATCGAGAAAGATATGATCGAATTTGTTCAAACAATGCATGATTCACCTGTTGATGAGATTACTTTAAAATGTGAAATGCTTATCCGGGCATATGATCCTTGCATATCCTGCTCAGCACATTAATTAAATCGAGTCTAATAATGTAAATTATCCTCGTAATATTTATAACGAGGTTAGATATAACTGATGATACAGGCTATATTGGCGGAGGTACTTATACATGAGTTTTGACTTTTCTGCAGATGAAATATTTGAAATAGCGGTAGAAATCGAGCGTAATGGAGCAAAATTTTATCGCTTAGCAGCTGATAGTGTTACGGATGCTGATAAGAAAAAACTTCTTATTCAGTTAGCTGAAATGGAAGATGAACATGAGGAAACTTTTAAAGCATTAAGAAATCAATTGGCGATTAATGAGAAAGTGCTTGCAACCTTTGATCCCGAGGGAGAAGCAGAAGGTTACCTTCGTGCATTGGCAGATACTCGTGTATTCTATGAGAAAAAAATCGATAAAACATCTTTGAAAGAGATTTTCAAGGCGGCTATCACGGCAGAGAAGGATTCAATTGTTTTCTATTTAGGTATGAAGGATGTTGTTCCAGCTCATTTTGGGAAACAACGATTAGATGATATAATTAAAGAAGAAATGAGCCATATTCGACTTCTCAGTAACGAGTTAATGGCCTTATCCTAGCTAGCGAATAAAAATTTTTTTTTTTGCTCTTTTTAAATAATGGGTAGTTATCTACCCAGAGCTTTTATTGCTGCGAGAATCTGTCCATCTGTGAAACCAAGATGACTAATCGCACCGTTAAGACAAGCAGCGGAACATGATCCACAACCTTTACAGAGCGCCTCATTTACTTTCGCTACCTTGATGATTTGTCCTTCATGGTCAGTTTCAATAAGCTCAATTGCTTTATAGGGACATGCATCAACACAAAAACCACAGCCACGACATAATTCCTCCTCAACAAGAGCTACGGTTGCTTCAATTATCAACTGTTTCTTAGTAAGAATATCGCATGCTCGTGAAGCGGCTCCACTGGCTTGCGCAACTGTATCCGGTACATCCTTGGGGCTTTGACAGCATCCCGCCAGAAAAATGCCATCGGTGAAGGTATCAACGGGTCGCAGCTTTGGATGTGCCTCGAGAAGGAAGCCATCTGCACTCTGATTAATATTAAGGAGTCGAGTGAGTTCTTTGGTATCCTCCCGAGGTACGATTCCTGTTGCAAGCACAACTAAATCAGCCTGGATATCAGGATGCCCCTTGGCTTTTACAACAAGATTTCCATTTTCTCGTGTGACCTCGATAGGGTCCTCAAGTTCTCGACGTCTATAGATAATACCTTCTCCTTGGACTCTGTTGTAAAATTCTTCGAATCCTTTTCCAAAGGCACGCATATCTGTGTAATAAATCGTTAATTCGGCATTGGGTATTTTTTCCTTTATAAGGTGTGCTTGTTTTGCCGTATACATACAGCATACTCGTGAG
>JAHJFH010000179.1 GCA_018824925.1 Thermoplasmatota archaeon | reverse complement strand
TGCTGGTATACTTATTGCTACAGGGGTGATATTTATATTACAGCGATGGTTTGAGGACTCAACCCATGATTTCACAATCAAATGACATTGAACAACAGGTCCTAAAGTGCATCACTCCTACGGCTAAGGAGGAACAAACCCTTCAAAAAACCATACAAATCCTTCTGAAAGAAATCATCAAACAACTACATCAATACAAAATCACGATAACACCACAGCTTGTAGGATCTACTGCAAAAGGTACCTATCTAAGAAATGACCTCGATATCGATCTTTTTCTCGTCTTTCCTATCACTACCCCTCGGAAAACATTAGCAAATATTAGCCGTACCGTCGGCTATACTCTTCTTGCTGATCCTGAAGAATGTTATGCCGAACACCCCTATATCAGAGGTATCTATCATGGATACAAAACAGAAATTGTTCCCTGCTACCATATAGAATCAGTAGCCAACAAGCTCTCAGCAGTTGACCGCACACCTCTTCATACTTCATATATCACGAAACACCTAACATTTACTCAACAACAAGAAGTACGGGTATTCAAACAATTTCTTCACGGTATCGGCTGCTATGGAGCAGAAGCTGAAATCGAAGGATTCTCCGGTTATCTATCTGAACTTATTATACTCCAATATCATACATTTCAAAACACTATCGACCATGCATCCAAATGGAAACCCGGCATTACCATCACCCTAACCCCTGATGATCCTCCCTCTTTTTCCACCCCCCTCATCATTATCGATCCTGTAGACCCTGAACGTAATGTTGCCTCGGCACTCTCCCAAGAAAAATTCGATATATTTGTTCACGCCTGTCAACAATATAAAAAAACCCCATCGTTACAGTTCTTCTTTCCAAATCCATTGAAACCTTGGCCGCTAAACCAAATTTCTGAACAACTCAAAAATAAAAACATTATTGGTGTAGAATTTCAGAACCCCGGAATCATCAATGAAAACCTTTACCCACAACTCCGCAAAGCAGCACGCGCTATGCAGGAGATTGCTATTACATATGATTTTCAAATTTATAGGACATGCTTCTATATCACCAAACAACTCGTAGGGGTAGTATTATTCCCTGAGAAAAATACCATATCTCCAACGATAGAACACACGGGGCCTCCGGTTCATTTGGAAAAAAATGTCAAAGAATTTCGTGATAAATGGCTACACCATCAAGATACTATTGCGCAACCATATCATGATGGCAAGCGATGGTATGTAAGAATAAAGCGACCTTATACAAATATCATTAAATTATTGCAGGATCAAATTCCTCAATTACGACTAGGGAAACATCTCGAACCAATTGTACAAAATCATTTTACGATCGTGAGAAAACCCTCGTTACTTAGAGAAGAACTCCGGTTTTTCTGGACTGAACAATTGGATTCTAAAAAACCTTGGGAACGATAGAAAAAATCCTCCTTCCTGTGGATGGGATAAAGAATACAGAAAGAATTTTGGACAAGTAATTATTTGTAATAAGTATGTTTTTTTCTATTTTTATTAAATCGTCGAAGAAACGCCACCTTCTGAAACTTAGGAAATGGCGCTTTTTCAATGAGTAACTCATCATTTTCTTGCACTCGCCGGAAATTATCATGATCAGGTTCAGTTAATAAGGTAACCGTGGAGCCAGAAGCACCCGCTCGAGCGGTCCGTCCAATACGATGAATGTATTCTGTTGAGGTTTTTGGTACGTCATAATGATAAATATGGGTTACGTTTTTGATATCAAGACCTCGAGCAGCTACATCAGTTGCAACTAAGACATCAATTTGTTCCTTTCGCAGAGCCTCTAGGGAGTCAAGCCGCTTCTGTTGCCTCATGCCACCATGAATCGCTTGAGTTTTGATGCCATGATGACGTAAATTCTGAGCAACGATATCAGACTCCCGCCGTGTTGCACAAAACACTATGGATAATCCTGATATATTAGTCCGTAATAAATGAACCAACAACGAGAACTTATGATGTTTTTCGTAAATATCATAGTAGATCTGTCGTAAATGCCGCCGGTCAACCTGTGATTTTGTTTTAATTATTAATGGATCATGCAGATGTCGATATAATGCTTTTTGATCTCCTTGTAATATTGTTGCACTGAACATGTGCGTACGGCGATTCTGAGGAATATGGTTTATGATATCTTCAACATCATCAATAAAACCCATTTCAAACATTTTATCAGTTTCATCTAAAACAAGAAACGCAACACTATCAAAAGAAATAGTGCGTCTTCGGATATGGTCTAATATCCTTCCAGGAGTTCCAATAACAACATCAGCTGTTCGAAGCTTCCGAATCTGTGGTTCAATGCCGACACCACCATATATACTCACGACTTGAACACCAAGGGGGTTCCCAAACTCTGTAAACACATCTGATACTTGAACACATAATTCCCGGGTGGGGGTGAGTACTAACACTTGAATTTTCTGTTTAGGTTCAATCTTATGTAATATTGGTAAACAAAAAGCAAGGGTTTTCCCTGATCCTGTTTCGGCTTGTCCAATGATATCCTTTCCATTGAGTATTTCAGGGATACATTTTTCTTGGATTGTGGTTAATTCTGTAAACCTTTTTTTTTGTGTTGTTTCTATAAGTTTTTGATTTATCGATAGATCTGTGAATTTCATTAAGTACACCAATGCTATTAACTGTACCACTATTTCGTAAAGAGTTCTCGAAGCAAGAGCAAAATTATTGCTAAGAAAAGTGAAGTAGTATGGGTATTAGACGGTTATGCTTTTTTAATGTTCTTTGCTTGTTTTCCGCGGTCAGAGTCCTCTACATCAAACTCTACCGCATCCCCTTCATTTAGATAGATTCCCATGGGAATTGCGGTGCGATGAACAAAAACTTCATTTTCATCATCGGTTGTTATAAATCCATATCCTTTTCGTGCGTTATACCATTTTACTGTTCCTTTCATGTTACAATACCTCCAACATTTGGTGGAGAATTCCTTCTTTTTCAATAGTCTAGAGAACACCAAAATAAAAAATTCCAAAAAATCGTTGTTGCGAAAATATGAAACTCTTATTTTATGTTCTTTAAACTACGCTAGGCAACTCAACCATTGTTTATATAGTTTTTTACTCACAAAAATTCGTAGATTCTGATGAATTTTTTTTTATTTTGCTTGTATATTGGGTATCATTACGTAAGTAGATTCGTTATTTTTTTAAAATATTATAATTATCTTATGTGGGTATGTATTTGAACACCCAGGACATGTATTTTTCACCAGGATATATCCAGACATTGCCGACGTTTATCTCATTTTTACCATCGTTATCACAATCACCGATACTAGTAACGGCTAAACCACCCCATGTCGGTAATAGTGCTTCTTCAGTAAAACCTGAGCCATTCCATTGTAAAATATGTACAACATTGGTACCAACACAGACTTCATTGATCCCATCATTATCGACATCACCGACGTCTAAGGCTTCGATTACCGCGGCTTCACCTTTCCATTCCTGCAAGTATTTTAGGGTATAGCCAGTGCCGTTCCACTCAAATACAGAAAGTCGTGGGCAATAATATCCAACATGGATCTCATTTTTTCCATCCATATCGCTATCCTTACAGATACAAGCAAATGGCCACTGTTCCCACCCCTCGGTTTTCTCGATTATTGTTGACATAAAAGCTTTAGTTTCATTATTCCAATCTAAAACTACCACTAAATTCTCGGCATCACCACGATTCGCAATACCACATACCAGTTCATTTTCTCCATCCTCGTCAACATCACCAATACCTGCCATATACACATATCCGCGAGGCATTGGATCATCATATACCGCTGTTTTTACCAGTCGCCAACCATTCCATTTAAATACCACAATTTCTGGTGTTCGGCTCCAAAATCGAAAAGGTCCTCCACTCATAATAAGTTCATTTTTTCCATCGTTATCACAGTCACCAATCAAACAATCAGCACTTCCTCCACCCGTCCAAAACACATATGGATTATATCCAATAATTTTATACCGTCCGTCAACCCACTTATGCACTGCTGTAGACCAGCTTGCTGCAATCTCATTTTCACCATCGCCAGTGAGATCCCCGATAGCCATTCCTCCTGCGTCAGATCGTCGTAATGGGTAAAAAGGACATCGTAATACATGGGTCTCTTCATATGTCTGAAGTCCATCATTCCATTCCATGACACGAATCATTGCATCGCGACCACTAATTAGGAGTTCATTGTCGCCATCATTATCACAATCACCAATGGGTTGTGGCCCTTCATACCTGGCTCCATACCAATCATCAGTTCCAAAATTCATTTCCCACTGTATTTCATAATTCTCAGTCAGCATCTTGGAAGTAGGGTGTTTCTCAGAAAATGCTTGGGCAATCCCGGCACCGATAATAAGTACCCCCAATAAAAGTAATCCATATTTTTTTGAATTTATGAGAAATCCTCCAATAAACAAAGTATTATTCTATTTACTCTATATAAAATCTCGGTAGAAAAAATTGAACAGTTACTGCTTCTCTTTTCAAACATAGCAATGTTTTTAACAGGTCATCTGATTTGCATATGTAGGCGTATATGCAAAAGGATGGGATTTTTCGCCAGACTCTGGTGATAGCACTGTCACTAGCTTTCCTATTCATTTTTATACCTAATCCACTCTCTCCCCCTTTCAGCCTTGCTGATACTCCACCTACCCTCTATGTCGGGCCAGATGAAACCTTCATACGAATTCAAGATGCGATAGATAACTCAACCGATGGATACCGAATTATTGTATATGCTGATACCTACCAGGAATCCATATATATCAACCATACCCTCGATTTATTTGGAGAAGATTATAGTATTACCACCATTGATGGAAATGATGCCAATACAGTTATTACCATAAACGCTGACAATGTCAACATCAGCCATTTCACTATTACTAATAGCGGAACAACACCAGATTGTTGCCTTATACGCGTTAACCGTCACAAAAGCATTATCACTGACAATGTTCTCACCAATGGCTACCATGCTATTATCCTCAATCGAACCAATCAACACCTCATCTATGACAACACCATCCAAACCAATAGTGGAGATGGTATTCGCCTGATACAAAGTTTCAACAATATCAACATCAGCTATAATATACTAACAAATAACCGCCATGGAATTTTTCTCTATCAATCTGATAGCAACCGAATCTACCATAATACCATCACTGAAAACAACGGAAATGGTATATTCCTGAACCATAGTGCTGACAACAACTATATTGCCTATAACACCATCAGTGAAAATGATCTTAATGGCCTTTATCTCAATGACTACAGCAACTATTCCACCCTCCATTTAAATAGCATCACAGAAAACTCCCAATCAGGAATTGTTTTAGAAAATTGTAGTATCGCCACAATTACCCGTAATACAGTCACTGAAAACACCCATCATGGAATCATGCTAATTGGCTCAACCAACACCATTAGATCAAACACCATTTCAGGTAATTTAAAGGATGGTATTTATCTAAACGCAGATGATAATACCACTATTACCCAAAACACCATTCAAGAAAATGGACAGGCCGGTATACGACTCTATAACTCAACCGCAGACTATATCCATACCAATGAAATAAACAACAATAATCAATATGGTATCTACCTTGATTTCTTCGCGATTTATAACACTGTCTACAACAACTACTTTCATCATAACACACATAATGCTATCGACAAAAGTATATTGAAAAATCAATGGAATCAAACCCCAACAGCTGGAGTTAATGTCATTGGAGGTTCAATCATCGCAGGTAATTACTGGGATTATTATGATGAAATCATAGAAGGCGTCCTCGATGCAAATCATAATGGGATCGCCGATTCAAGCTATACGGTCTACAACCTTAATTTTGATAATGCACCACTGCTTGATATCATACCACCAACTATAGAATCCATTACCATAAACCCCACTTCACAAACCCTTGGGCAAAACACACAAATACAAGTCATCATTACCGATAACACAGAAATAAAAAACGTTCATCTCTATATTACCTGTCCTGATACAACCATACAAAACATCAGTATCATACAAAACAAGGTAGGAGACATCTACTCCCTGACCTCTTCATTTACATCCCTTGGCACCTATAATCTCAGTGTACAAACCAAGGATCCTCTGCAGTGGACTCACTCAAGTCAACAAACCTTTCATATTATAGAGGGTCGACCACCAACCATCATAGACAAATCACCTAAGGGAGGACACCCCTCAGCAGCCTTTACCTTTAACGCAACTATAATTGATGATAAAGATAGTGCATCAGATATTACTGCAATAGTCTATTGGTCTCATGCATCCAAAGAAGGAAATATCACCCTAGAACACCAAGGAAACAATATATTTACCGGAACAATTCAACTTGATGCCAGTATTAAATCTCTCAAATACACCATTGATGCAATGGATCACTGGGGCAACAACCGCACCACTGCGTTACAAACCGTAGAAATAACAGATACAAAAGCCCCACACATCACCATCATTCAATATACACCTGCTTCAGGAGATGTTCCAAATACCTTTACCTTTACGGTCAATGTCATTGATGACGCTGCCATCTATTTAGTATATATAAAATATTGGTACAATGGCAGCACCATCTATAATGTCACCATGGATAACGCGGGACAGGGACGCTATACGAAAACCATCGTGCCCATAACCCCACAAAACCGGGTTTATTGCATCATTTATGCCACTGACACATCGGGTAATACCAACACAACAGAAAACCCCACAGCGCTCCCCGGTGGCCCATATACTGGATTTATACGAACAGATGTTTTTATAAATGCCTCAGCAAGCTATGATCTAGATGGGTATATCACGAATTATACATGGAATTTTGGTGATGGAACAACTAGCTGGGGAAAAAACACTGCTCATCAATACCTCAGTAGTGGTACCTACATACTGACACTTACCGTTACCGACAATGATGGAAACACTGATTCTGCAACAACAACAGTTATCGTTGATTATTTTACTACCATAGAGCCATCAGATAGCACTATACTCTTTATTGAAACCTATTATAATATTAGTCTTCCTCAAAAATTCTATTGTTTTGATAGTAATGGGGATGATATAGCGGATAGTTTTGTCGACCCAAATGGCTTACTTGTTTTTATTTATCAACTAAAACCACTATGCGGAGAATCTATTGCTATTCCACTTTCAATAGATGATATGTATATCCCTGAATTCCTTTGGTGTTTAGACTCTGATGAAATCCTACCTATAGATCATCAAATTGGAGTTATCGAGGATGTAACCGTAGATGAAAGCTCTGCCACGGCATCTATAACGGTTACCGTCAATAAGGTCAATTGGCTCTACCTTGATATTATTGACCAATATCCGGATGGTAGTCTAAGCATTATAACTTCTGATCGTACGATTTCTTCAGATATGATTTTACGGGCTAATGGGCATATCTATGTCCTGGATGATGCTACCACTATCTACCATTATTATTATACGAACATCTTCCCTCCTTTAGAACCACCAATTTTTTCCCCACCCGATGGGGGTGTTATCGATGGAAACCATACGACAATCACAATAACTTTTAAGCAATCAGTTCGGATACCTGATGCTACCTTTGGTGATCTTGATGCATCTGAATCTCTTGAAACAGGTGATAACAAAGTCTTTTTCTATACACCACCGGGGTATCTTTCCGATGGCACAATTACTTTTTCAATAATTGCTGTGGCAACACAAGGTTTTGATGATATTTCGACGAGTGTTGTCTACTTTTATTTTGCTTATACAACCCCGCCACCTCCAAGTTTTTTCGACCTATATGGGGACTATTTTATCTTTGCCTTTATTGGAATAACAATGCTTGGGTTAGTTATCTATCTTTATAAAAAACAAATTACTCTTGATGGCTATATCTATATACGAAATAAACGGATTTTACCATTTTTTAAGACCGTTGTGCTAGGCCCTGTGAGTGTTCATGTTGATAACGATTTAATCAGTAAAGCTGAGTTTTATGTTGATGGACAGTTAAAACATACTCGTAACGAACCACCCTATACATGGCATTGGAATGAACACACTGTAATGAGACATTCGTTAGAAACTAAAGTATATGATGCCCAGGGAAATAATGTGTCGAGTGGTGAGATGGATCTTTTTGTATTCAATAT
>JAHJFH010000178.1 GCA_018824925.1 Thermoplasmatota archaeon | reverse complement strand
TACTCCTTTTAACCCAAGTATTGCGATTGGGACCGATGTTCCAAAGGAATGATCCACATCGTTGTTCAGAATTTTCAATGGTATGAAGAGATGTCGTTTTATTTGTGTTGATAGGAAAAATGGGATACCAATCATAAAGGAACGAAATTGTGATCGAATAACGTGTTGAGTTATATCAAGAACCGTTTGTATTTCAAATCCAATATCCTGTAAATCTTCTATGATTTTATCAAGAATGACTGGATGTGCAAATCCTCTATCTCGACATATTGAACGATAAATTTTCTCCATAACAGGATTAAAATCAATATGATCTCTCTGAAACAGATCAAGAATCACAAATCTCCCTTCAGATTTAAGAACTCGATACATTTCATGAATAAATGTTTGGTATTTATCTGTATGATTAATTGACTCAAGGGCAAGTACACCATCAAATAAACAATCAGAAAAATCGGTGTGAAGATAATTTTGTACAAAGAAGTCAACATTATCCACATTTTTTTCACTAGTGAACTTTTTTGCTAATTTTACTTGATCAGGACAGATAGTAATTCCTGTAAACCAGGTCGATGGATATTTATTTCCAAGGTAAATGGCTGTTCCACCGACCCCACATCCAGCATCTAAAACATGTTGTTTTGCCTTGGTTTGATCGAGGTTGAGAAGCTGTCCAGCGAAATCATTCATTTTTAGAATAGCTTGCTGAAAAGTATTGGTGGTGTCATCATAATAAGCATAATGCAAACCAAGTGTTTCTTCTACATGCCACCAACGGACATATTCTGGCCATACCTTTTGATAAAACGAACCAACTGAAGAGTCAAGATTATCTTTTTCAATCATAATAGTACAAACCATTCTGTAATATATACATACGGAGTCAAAAAATAAAACCTTCTAAAATTGATTATTTCATTAAATATGTTCATGTTTTGCCTTGGGAAATATTAGCGGATAGATAATATCACTTGTACAACATGGCAGCCAAACCGCTAAAAAAAGAAACACAAAAATTCCAATAACTTGCAGCTGGGTTATACTTACATTTAAGGCGATCATTATGTGAAATAATGATGCCCAGGTACTAATCATAACATGAGCTGCATGGGGAAACCGGGTAAATCCGCGAAAATATCCAAGAGCAATTCCAATAAAGGCTGGAATATTGACAAGCAAGGGTTCTTCAATAAAACCGATATGGGCACCAGGATTAGGTAACTTCAACAATATCTCTCCAAGATATGGAATGAGAGAATCACTAATCGTTGCAATACCAATTGAACCTGTATACCCAATAAGAATTGCAAGCCAAATATTTTTTTTAGAATATTTTAGATAAAGTGAAGTGGTTACAATAGCGCTGAAAAAAATATGGGTAGGATGAAGAATAAAAAAAACATCCTCAGAAATAGGAACAACATCCATCAAGGTATTAGTAACTAGGAGAACAACAATCAGGAGAATACCAGTCGCTGCACCAAAAAACGTAAAGGGAATGTGATGCTCAAGCTCAGATGCAATAAGTTTCCCCAGTTTAGACATACTACCAAACCAGATATTATTAACATTTTTATAATTTGTTATTAACAATTATAGCTAAGTTTAAAAAGAAATTAATAATAAACAACCGAGATGCCCATCATCAGTATTTCGCTAAATGATGTGATTCTTAAAGAAATCGACCAACTACAAAATACACAAGGATACTCAGGACGATCAGAAATCATTCGAGCAGGAGTGCGGCTATTACTATCAGAAAGTAAAGACCTTGAAAAAATATCAGGGCACATCAATTCCTTACTTTTTGTCATCCACAATCAAGAAGATGAAGATACTGTCTCCCACATTAAACACCAATTTGAAGACATAACAACTACCCAAATACACAGCCATCTTGACAAACACAAATGTCTGGAAATTTTCATCCTTCAGGGAGATACAAAAAAAATAAAAGAAATGATACGTCAATTTCAAACAAGCCGGAAAATGGATATCGTGAAACTTATCATCCCATAGACAACAGAGTATCACCTAAAGAAAAATTTCATATGTTTTCCACTAAAATTCCAACAATATACCACTATTATTAAGATTTCTTTAAATAACAAGGAAACATATGTGATATTGCTAAACTCTAGCAGGGTGAAGTTTTTCTCCCCGGGGGCAGTTGCATGATGAGGGAGGATATGTAACTGCCTCAACAATCCTCCATATACAACAATTTTTTTGTCAAAATATCTCTGAATCTCAATATTTTAAAAAAAATGATTTTAAACATTATTTGACGAGCATTTATTAACTCAAAGATAAATCTGATATAGAATAAAACCACTACCTTATCAGATAGGACATTGAAATTATGGAACCCATCGCCCTGATAACACTATTTGCCGCAATATTGAGTTTTTTCATTGGATTCTATGTTTATCGAAAAGATCCAAAACGAGACTCCATTCGCGTCTTTTTTAGCTTCACAATCTTCATCGCCATCTATAACTTCGGAGAATTTCTAACCGCCCTTTCCCCGAACCCAGAATTCGCGCTACTCTCAGGAAGAATTGTGTATACCGCCCTATGGCTTACCCCCGCTGCTGCAATACATTTTACCCTTGTCTTTCCACGATCGTTACAAACCCCACATTACCAGAGTATAGTAAAAATCCTGGTAACAATATCCTATGGAATCGGGTTTATTATTTACCTTATCTTTAATGCCACAGTAAGTGTTACCGATGTAGAGCTCACTGAATATGGATATGCAGTTATTCCAACAAACCTCACCATCATTTTTGTCTTTTGGTTTGTTATGCTCTATGTTATTTCCTTTGGGATTCTCATCTATAAATATTTTTTTGGAGATCTATATCGTATCGAACAAGAACAAATCTCGATCTTTATTTTTGCTAGTCTTCTCATCGCCGTGATTTCCTTAGGAACTAATCTCTTACCCCCACTCTTTACCTTCCAATATTTTCCATTACCAATCATATCTATCTTCCTGGTTGCCGTATTTGTGATCATCCTTGCCTTCCCAATTAATCAGTACCGCTTTCTCTCGATTTCACCTGAGCTGTTCGCAGAAAATATCTTCAACACCATGAGTGATCTTGTCATAACTCTTGATAAAGACAAAAAAATTGATGATGTTAACAAAGCAGTGGCGAATCTGTTAGGTTATGCAAAAAAAGATCTTATTGGTACGACTATTGCCCACATTATAGAAAAACCAGATTCAGAAACACTGTTCAATGCTGAAGGGAAAAAAAATATCGATGTTACCTTCCTGTCGCAAGAACAAAAACAAAAAACACTCAGTCTCATCATATCCGTCATCAAAGATAAAAACCAGACCATAAAAGGCTATGTCGTCGTTGGTAGAGATCTAACTGATCTAAAACGTTCATTAAAAGAAAAAGAAATCCTGTTACAAGAAGTCCATCACCGCGTAAAAAACAACCTACAGCTCATCAGCAGTCTTCTCGACCTGCAATCAGATCAAATCAAGGACCTAAATACCCATGAAATCTTCAAGGATAGCCAAGATCGCATTCGCTTAATGGCCGCCTTTTATGAGCAAATCTATCAAGCAAAAGACATTGGAGCCATCAATATCAGAGACTATCTGGAAAACATTACCTCAAAACTATTTCATAGCTATCGAAAACCTAACCAAAACATTTCTCTAAACATGGACATTGATGATCTCACGGTAGATCTCGATACTATTCTCACCTGTAGCTTCATCATCAGTGAGCTGGTATCCAACTCCCTCAAACACGCTTTTCATCATCAAAAAACAGGTGCCATATCTATTGAATTCCATAAGCAACAAAAAGACTATTTATTACGCGTCAGTGATACCGGTGATGGTTTTCCTGACACATTTGATTTTCATAAAACCGAAACCCTGGGGTTACAGCTCGTTCAGATATTTGTTAAACAACTTAAAGGGACCGTGATGCTAGACCATACCACTGGCACAAGCTTCACCATTCAATTCCCATATAGAGAAAAAAAGCATGATAAAGGGGGAAAAACATGATCCATATCCTAATTGTTGAAGACGAACTCGTCGTAGCCAAAGATATCGAAAAAAAACTACAAAACCTTGGTTACCAAGTAAGTGATATCGTCACCACTGGGGAGGATGCTATAAAAAAGGCAGAGGAACTCCACCCTGATTTAATCCTCATGGATATTAGATTAGAGGGACAGATGGATGGAATCCAAGCCGCAGCAACCATCAGAACATCCCTAAACATACCCATTATTTTCATTACCGCCCTTGGAGATCAGGAAACTTTTTCTCGAGCAAAGATTACCGAACCCTTTGGTTACATTATTAAACCCTTTGAAAAACGAGAACTGCATAGTGCCATCGAAATAGCGCTCTATAAACACCAAGTAGAACAAGAATTAAATCGGTACCACCATCATTTAGAG
>JAHJFH010000177.1 GCA_018824925.1 Thermoplasmatota archaeon | reverse complement strand
TAGAGGAACTCATCGACGAACGTACCCAAGCACTGAAACAAGCAAACATTTCCCTTCAAATCGAAGTTAAAAACAGAAGAAACGCTGAGCTTGCTGCACTCACCCATAAAAAAAATCTTCAAAATGTTATTGATAGTGCATCAGAAATTATCATCGCTTTTGACTATAAACATCGCATAATCATATGGAATAAATCGGCAGAACTTCTCACCGGTTTTAACCCTCAACAAATCTACCAAAAACCCGTCTCAAAAACACCAGTTTTTTATGATCCTGAGCAGCTTATAAAAATCTTAGATCAAATCCAAAAAAGAAAACCTACCAAATTCAATGAACTCCTCCTACTAACGAAAGATCATGCAAAACGTTTTCTCTCAATATCCTACTCTCTGATTCAAAGCAATGAAACAAATCAAATGGGTATCCTGCTAATCGGGCGAGACATCACAAATTTACGCAAAACACAAGATAATATGCAAAATGGTTGTTGCTATCTCATCTCACATGAAGATGACACCCATGTGCTCGACTTATTTATTGAGTTTTCTCAACGAAATAACTATGGGCTTCTTATGCTCCGTGGCACACTTGAAACCATTCAGAATCTACCTTCATCAAAAAATATTAAAATCGTACTATTAAGCCACCATAGTATAGAAAATGTACATACCATCTCAACAATAGATGATCTTATTACGACAACACACCAATTTTATGAACAACACCCAGAATCCGTAGTACTTTTACAGGGTGTACATTATCTGCTCACCCGGTTCTCATTTGAAGAATTTATCAATATGGTTTATGAACTTAGAGAACTCACATCTCTGTATCATGCAATATTTTTACTAAAAATTGATCCCGTCCTTTTCACAAATCAACAACTCGCGGTGCTTCATCACGAAATTCAATCATTACCCATCTTATATACAGATTCAATTCTTATTAGTCAAGCATCTTATGATATCCTACAATTTATTTATGAGAAAAACCAAAGAAACGCCTTGGTCACCATTAAGGACATTGCAAAAAAATTTTCTATTGTTTATCGAACGGCATCAAAACGCCTTGATATCTTGAAAAACATGGGTCTTATAGTCATTAAAAAATATGGGCGTTCACGCGGTGTTTATGTCACTGAAAAAGCAAAAATCTTAATAAAAAACCGAAAAGAACCAACGTAATCGACCGATGCACTAATTTTCTACTATTTTTCCAATAAAATGCATCTAAAAAGCAGGTAAGTATATAGAGATTCACTGAGTTACTCTCTATAAAATAGGACAAAAATTGGGAGGACCAAATGAATATTGGTTTTATCTACCCCGATCCATTAAAGCATAATGGTCATAGAAAAAATAAAATTACTGATACAGACAGCTCAATTATTTTTTCAAATATTGCCTATCGCCCCAACCTAACATTACTGAATCTAGCAGCAGTTACACCGGAAAACCATACTATTTCAGTTCTTGATGATACCATCGATAAGATACCCATGGATAATGGATTCGATGTCGTGGCCATTACCTCCATGACCAATAATATTCAACGTGCTTATGAACTTGCAGATGGATTCCGATCCCTTGGCACAAAGGTAGTCCTTGGTGGTTGGCATCCATCTGCCCTCCCAAATGAAGCAATACAACATGCTGATGCTGTAGTCATCGGAGAGGGTGAGGAGCTTTGGCCACAAGTTCTCCTAGATATGGAGAATAATAAATTGGATCGTTTTTATCAACAACAACATCCCGTTGATCTTAGTATAATCCCAGCAATAATTCAAGAACGAAAGCTTACCCAACATAAATCATTCCCAGAAGCTGTCGAGGCGACACGAGGATGCCCTGTAGGCTGTAAATTTTGTTCAGCAACAAACCGAGCGTATTATCGTATTCATCGAACGCGACCCGTAGACACTGTTGTGACAGAAGTTCAACATCTTTCACAAAAATATTTTGCTTTTGTCGACTCATCATTAACCTATAATCCTAGATATGCTCGTGTATTATTCCAAGCATTAATAGATTCCAATAAACATTTTGCGTGTAGTGCTAATATCAATGTCATTGAACGAGATGATAAACTATTACAGCTAGGTGCTGAAGCAGGGCTAACGCAGATTTTCATGGGGCTTGAATCCCCCTCGCAGATAACGATTGATTCTATTGGAAAAAAGACTCATACGGTAAGTAATTATAAAACTGTAATAAAGAAATTACATGATTATGGGTTTTCGGTCCTGGGTTTTTTCATGTTTGGATTTGATACCGATACCCCACAAGTGTTCGATGAAACCCTTGATTTAATGTATGATACAGAGGTTGATATGGCAGGATGTTGCATTCTAACTCCCTTCCCAGGTACTCCCTTATTTGATGAATTTGACAAAAATGGGCGATTACTTTCAAAGGACTGGTCGAAATACTATGAAGGAAGCGTTGTTTTTCGACCAAAACATATGACTCCAGAACAACTCCTTGAAGGTGCATATCAGGTTGCGAAATCATTTTATTCTGTTAAAAACATAATGCATAGACTATTTCGTTCATTACATTGTGGTTTTTATCCATTCCTTTCAGTAGCTCGGGGCAGTTATTCATATTATCGTTGGGTTAATCAATTAAATTAAAACAACACCGTCTTAGTGTCTCTCGTATACATTTTTTTTAAAGCTTTTTGAGCAACTTATATATGCTAAATCAATATTATTAACACAGCGTTATGGAGGAGAAAAAAAAATGGATGATGACATGTCCATTGGATTACGCTGGCGAATACCGTTCTCAATCATTTTCGGTGTCGGATTGCTGATATTTATTCTTGCATGGTTAGCGTTTTATGCAGGGGATTATAGCGGTTATCAAAATATAGCGATATTACTCGGATCAATACTACTCATCTTTGTCCTACTTGGTGGAATATGGGTGAGGTGGAGCCTGAAAATGATACCGAAAGAAGGCTGGGAAATAATGCGAATCGCAGGTTTTCGGTGGCGTATCGCGATTAGTATTTTATTACCCTTTATTGGAATGATTTTTTTGATTTTTTGGTTCTATTCCTATGCTGAATTATACAATATCTATCAGAATATCGCGATATTCATTATCATCTGGCTGATATTCGGTGGGATATTAGGTGGACTATGGGCTCAATATAGTATGAAACATAAACAAGATTTTGATGCGATGAAAGACATTGGTGAAGAAAGCGAAAAACATTTTAAGGAAAAAGAAAAAAAATAGTACAATTTCCTTTCGTCTAAGGGTAATTCTCGGGTAGCATCCTGTTTATAAAAAGGTTATATCATAGAAAAAAGCAATAATTTGTTCAAAACCGTGCTGTATTGATCGAATCCATCGATTCAAAAAACTAATCACATTAGTATCAGGTTTGGGTGTGCGTAGATAGACAGGGATGACATCAAAATCATTGGGATTATCACGATTTTCTAACCGTATAGAACCCTCAAAGACCTGGTTTTCATTATCAGGTGTGATAATCGACACCTGAATAGTTAGATTACCCTGTTCAGGAGTAAGACCATCACCATGATTCGGACTAAATGACCATGTTCCCCACGTTGGATATGATGCGATATCCCAATCCAGTAAGGAACCTGGGCCTCCGATATTTTTCAATTTAAAATTACTATGAAGGATTTCCCCCGCCCTGATATCCTCCCAGTAAAGACTACCTTCGACATCGAGATCAGGTATCTCAGGATCTGGTTCGTCTTCATATATATATCCGATTTTAAACACATTATTATTATAGGGGCTAGGGTACGGGTTTGTATAATCCCACACAGTTACTTTTTCCGGGGTAACCTCGAAAAAACGACCTCTTGGGCCATCGCAGATTAGGGTATTTCCATCTCTTAATCTTTGACATCCAGAAATATAATTAGCATAGAAACTTGTTGGAGGATTTGCAGTATATATCCATACAGGATCATCAGGTCCATATGCTGAGCCTTGCACCAAATAATAATTACCATCATTATCGACAGGGGGAATTATTTCATCAATTGTGGAATACCTTCCCGAAGGGCGGTTAACTCCATTATTAAATATTAAAATGTTTCCCGTACCGGGACAATCTAATGCTATCCATCCGGTATCATGTTGATCAAAAAGTTTTTGATTGCTTGTAGTACCTCGGTCATATGCTCGTGGGTTACCCCATCGATATAACAGATCTCCTCCTTTACTACTATTGCCACCGGTATGGCCTGCTGCCTCAGCAGTGGTGGTGCTATGATCAATAATCCATATTTCATCAAAATTTTTACAGCTGATGAGTATTTGATCGAACTCCTCATTATAATCAACTGAATTACAATGAAGCCAATCTGAACTGCTTGGTCCAAAATTAATATCAATCAGCTCAGGGTGATTTGCTACTACCCCATAGTTAGCTTTTGAGGAGTCATAATCTTGTATAAGATGATCCCAGACATGCCATTCCCAGACGATAGTACCGGCCGATGGACCGGTTGTTTCAACCTCTATAATATGATCTGGTTTAACAGTACCTCCTTGAATGTTATTGGGATTGCGGCCGTTTGCAATTGCGTCAGAACCTGATTTGCTTTCCCATGCAATCATCAGGACATTCCCATTTGGTAATGGTTCAATATCATGATGACTTAGAACCACACTATCATAGTATCTAAACTCCCATAGAACAGTTCCATCCCACGCTACTTTTTGAACGCCGCCACCGGCACCGGCGCCTGATGCTGATAAGCGGATTGTTCGAAGTATTGTTGTTTCATCTAGCCAATAGACTGCTTCTCCAGGAAGATAACTACTTGACCATGTGTGATTCACAGTTCCGGTATTACTGATTAAATATGTTGTCGTTGTAGTCATAGGTGCAAATAATATCTGACCAGTAATTGTTTTTCCTGTTTGTTGAGAATTTTGATGTATGGTCTGAGCGGTAGATGTGGGTAGAAATGATGTTCCTATGAGTAAAAAAGTGAAAAATAAGATCATAAAAAGTTGATGGTTTTTATTGTTAAGTCCCATATTAATCAATTTCCCCAAATAATATTCATTTTATATTATGGATATCCTTATTAAATCTTTTTCCCAATTCAGCCCCAACCTAGATTAATTATGATTGAAGTATAGGTTAATCCTGATCGTCAGGGATTCGAACGGGATTAAGTGTAGTTGCGGTATGCGCTGTTGTCATGTTTTTAATATAGAGTCGAACCCAGCTGAATGCAATTACTGGGAATATCGTATTTGCGGCAACGATTCCCCACCAGATTCCTGCAAGTCCTAATCCAAGGGTATGTGCGAAGAATAACGAGAAGATAGGAGTTAATACAATGGTTCGTAATAATGTGATAATCAGAGCATTTATTCCTTTTCCTACTCCTTGAAATAGTGAGGATGATAACATTCCAAAAGCAATACCAGGGTAAAAAATTGCGTTTATTCGGAGAAAAGTAATAAGACCCTCTCTCAGGGAAATAGCAGATTCAGCTTGTGTAAAAATAAAAGCTATCTGCGGTGCAAAAATAAAAGTAAAAACTGCGATACTCACTTCCATTAATAAACCAAATTTGATTGAATACAGATGTGTGCTATTCAGTTTTTCATATGCCTGTGCGCCGTACGCAGCCCCGCTGACTGATACTACGGCTGTAGCAATCCCAAGGATAGGTAGAATTGCCATCATTGCAACACGCCAACCCGTTGTATAAATAGCTATTCCATCTGTGGTGTCAACAAAAATGATAATGGCATTAATGATAAGCATTGTTATAGCCATTGAAAGTTGCATTAGGGAACCAGGTATACCTACTTTAAAGATTTCACCAATGATTTCTCGGTTAAACCGAAAATTTTGTAATGTGAGAGTAACATAGGTATCTTTTTTTATTGCTATCCAATAAAACATGATTAACGATGAGATACCAAAAGACAATATTGTGGCTAATGCAGCGCCAGCTACACCGAGACCAAAGGTGTATATAAAAATGGGATCAAGTATGATGTTTAGTACTGCTCCGAGAATCATGGCATACATGGCTCGTTTTGCATCACCTTCACCCCGAAGAATTGCTGTTATTATGTAATTTGAAAATAGAAAAATGCTACCAGCAAATATAATTCGGCCATAGCTTGATGCAAGGGGGCCCACAGTTGGTCCAGCACCAATAGAAGCAAATATTGTGTCGGAAAAAATGAGAAGTGGTATGGTAAAGATAATGACAGTAAGTATCATTAGGATGATTGCGTGTGCTGTGACATTGTCGGCCCCTTCTTTGTTTTTTGCTCCGATCATTCGAGATAATGCCGCACTTGCTCCCACCCCCAATCCTGTTGCGAGGGCAAGTGATATGAAAAAAAGGGGATACACAAAACCAACAGCTGCTAGGGCGTCTGCACCAAGACCAGATACCCACAAGGCATCAACAAGGTTGTAAATAGTACT
>JAHJFH010000028.1 GCA_018824925.1 Thermoplasmatota archaeon | reverse complement strand
CCGATCTCTCATCATAATTGGACTATCAATCATATTAAATATCCTTCAATTTAACACCTTTATCTTATTTGCATGGATACTTCTCGTCATAGCAATCTTTATCATCCTTTTCGGATGGCGATTGCTTTCCAAACGATGATCAGCTTAATTAAAAACAAAACCCAAGTAAAGTGATTCCTATGACCATATCAAAAATTCTCTTCATTGAACCACCCCGGAATTATTGGTTCGTAATGGGAGAATATCTTCCACCACCCACCACACTCTTGATTCTAGCAGCATATGTTGAACGTGAACTCCCAAACATAGAAATCGAAGTCCTGGATTGCCAGGCAAGACAAATAACATGGGAAGGTTTAGAACGCCATATCGAATCATCCAAACCATCTGTTGTATTAACCTCTGGCTTTACCTGTAATGCATATTCTTGTGCACGAACCGCTGAAATCACAAAACGGGTTGATAACGACATCGTAACGATCGTCGGGGGGAGCCATTTTTCATTTGTTCCAGAAGAATCACTCACGAACTTCCCAGAAATCGACATTATCATACGAGGGGAAGGTGAACAAACACTCATTAACTTACTCCAAGCACTACACAAAGTAAAAAAACTACGTACAATACATGGAATATCATTTCGCCATAAACAAAAAATAATCCACACAGAACCACAACCATTGATAGAAAATCTCGACACACTCCCCTATCCCGCATACCATTTAGTTGAGGACTATATTCATCGGTATCACTTTACTATGATGGCAGGCCGCAACACCCAATACATGATTCTTGAGGGATCACGGGGCTGCGAATATCGATGTACCTTCTGTACCCAATGGAATCATTGGCAAGGACAATGGCGCACAAAATCAATAAAACGAATAGCCGACGAAATCGAGTTCCTCAATGAAACCTATGGCGGTGTTTTCCTCTGGTTCACCGATGACCACATCAATCTAGCTGCACGCGGAAAAAAACTCTATAACGAATTACAAAAACGACCCTGCAAAGAGGACATCATGCTATTTCTCCAAGCACGAACCGATGATGTAGCCAAACATCCAACCGTCGTGCAAAATCTCCGATCAGTTGGCACCTACTGGATTATGTGTGGGGTTGAAAATAACTCATCAGCAACCCTTAAAGAATACAAAAAAAATGTGAGAACTGAGGATGCATATCAAACCATGAAAATACTCAAAGAAAACGATATCTTTTCTCACGCAATGTTTGTCATCGGAAATCGATCAGATGCACATACATCCATCGAACAACTTCGTCAATTTTCCTATGACCTCCACCCAGATTTTGCAATCTATACCGCATTAACACCCTTCCCCGGAACAATCTATTTCCAGAAAGCACATGAAAATGGATGGATCCAAGATTACAACTACGCCAACTATGATATGGCCCATGCAATAATGCCCACCGAAATACTCTCCCGAAAAGACGTACAACATGAACTATGGCAATGCTACAACCATTTCTATGGATCATACACCCGAAATATCGCGGGAGTGTTTTCACCCAACCGGTTAAAACGCGTATTATATCGCCATATGGCGGGACAACATGTTTTATCAAAATTACGGAGACTAGTGTGAATCAAGAACGCACTATCCAATATACTATTCTGATAGTCAGTTTCGCAATAGCACTAATAGTAATACTTGGAATATATCAAACATCAACTACTCCAATACCATTTTACGAACGCCTAATAATCGGTAGTCTATTCATAGTGATAAATACCTCTGGTGCCATCGCCGCATTACGACCAGGTATCCTACGTCGAATATTGCGTATCTCTCAACCAACAAGTCAAAAAGGACAAAAAAAACAACTAGTTCGTTTACAGGGTCATCATCCAACATGTGGACGATTTATCCGCCATACTCTAACCTATAGAAAAAAAATATATTGCGCAGGATGTCTTGGTTTAGCTATCGGAGCAATCATAGCAAACATTGTCATGATTATCTATATATGGAGAATAGTTCAACTCTCAACAACAAGCGCCTTCATTTTATTAGTAATTTCATTGTTTTTAATCATCCATGGATTTACTGAATTATTCTGGTTACGCTCAAACGAATGGTACCATACATTTACAAATATACTTTTCATACTTGGATTTGCACTACTCGTATTTGCTGTACTTGAGCGAACAAACGATATCACCAATGGTATAATATCCATCATTTTCTCGATACTCTGGGTTGACGCCAGAATTTATCTATCTAGATGGAAACATCAGCAAATCTGTCGTCAATGCACAAGCAAATGTTCATTTTATTAAACAGGGTTTATTTTGTTCGAAAGATTATTCGGAAACCGGTAATCATTAACATTATAGCAAATACCGCAATAATAACCCACCAGAACGGAAATACCACCGTGTTCACCCATCCAAGTTCAGGGATATCATTAGCAAGATTTTTTAACACAATTTCAAAGACAATCCAAATACCTACAAGGATGATTATTAGACCCCAAAAGATAGTCCATCCACGGCCATTGCGACTACCGGCACACTCTTCCTCACAGCGTTTATCCCATTCATTTTCTTTTTTATACTGGGTTGTTTTTAATGGGGCACCACATTTCTTACAATAATCTGCAGTGTCATCATTTTTTGTCCCACATTTTGTGCAATAGGTCATAATCTCCTCCGTTTTTATCATATTAAAATAGGTTAAGGTATATAAGAATGATGGCATCAACCAATTCATATATGGCCTAGATCCACATAATTTCGGTGTTAATTACACTAGACTATCCAGGAATTGATAGTATGGTGACATCTTCTCCAAGAGAACGGCTTATACAAAAAAGTCGATGGTCATATTCAAATACAATCGTATGATTTGATGAAATGATTCGGAGAACATTTTTTTCTCCTATGCCTTTGTTATCCAGAATTTGAATCAATTTTTTTGTTGTTTTTTCTAGAAGAACACGACCATGAGTTTTTTTCTGGAGACCGACAAGTGCAACATAAAAAAAATTTAGGGGAGTTTACCACGAGAGTATAGTATTTTGTAGATTTCGGGATTCGAGATAACTCAATGTTAATTCTTGTGCGACATCCAAAGATAATCCTTGTTTGATTAGTTCTTGTTCAAAGATCTTTCCAGCTTTATTTGCCGAAGTCTTGAAACGTAGATATTCCCGAAGTAGTCGATACCCAAGAAAAGGAAGTGAGGGGAGTAATACCCCGACTATTTTCAGTGATTTATCGTGGTTAGATGGATTAGGTTTCATTTCCATAACGTTGCACTCAAATTTTTTTTTAATCGTGGTTAAAGCCTTTCATGATATGTCCTAGATTTAATGTTGACATGTATTGTTGTGTTAATTCGAAGGCTTGTCGATTATCCATACCCGCGTCTCTTAGTTCTTTGTAGAATGTAGCTGCAGCTTGTGCATAATTACGAGCACTCTCTGGGCTATAAAGTAGGTTACTGAGTTCCTTTAATAATCCCGGTATTTTTTCGGATACAACATCGAGTATTTCTTTAATTTTCGCAGGTTCAGGGAATTCATGGTTGTTTCCATGGTGGTGTTTCATATGGTTTGCTTCAAAGGGGTTTTTTTCATGTTTATTCATGGTTTTTTGACCTCCTCATTATTTCTTGTGGTCACACCATAGTACTTTGGTCAAAATATATAGGAAATGTGGATAAATATGACTAATTATTGGTCACTCCCTTTAACTTTCCGTAAATATTTTTAGGAAAATATTATACGGTGTTTTTGTTTACATTATTGTTAATTATCTACTGTTACTAATTATAAAGAAAATAGCATATGGTCCTATTTTAGTCCTATTTTATTACTATTTTTTGTTAATGTATATATAGTAAATATCGGCTCCTCATATTTATTAAATCATACAAAAAGTAATGTAAAACAAGTCTCGACAATAAATAATTCCATCATAAATATCTTGTTCGTGAAATAGAAAGGTGACGAAGCTTATGCCAAAAAATAGCAAACAACAAATAAATAAAGATGAAATCAAAGTCATACAAGAACTTTTACACAACTCAAACGAAAGTATAGATAAAATCGGAAAAAAATGCGGTTTCTCCAGACAAAAAGTCTGGCGCATCATCAAACGCCTCGAAAAAGAAAAAACCATTTGGGGCTACACCGCAGTAGTAAACGACGATAAATTAGGCGTTAACGGTTACACCGTTCTAATAAAGAGAACCTCAGCTCCAGCTGACCGAACTCTCATCGACACAATCATCTCAAAAAAACTCGTAAACATCATTCCAAACGATAGCATATCAATAAAAAATAGTTTTTTTATCCATGGCATGTATGATTGGATGATATACTTCACCGCAGAAAACATCGTTCAAGCGAAACGATTCTGTGACGCAATAAGAACCGTCTATCAAGGATACATCGCAGATATCATATTACTCGAAAATCTTTTTGAAGTACGCAAATATGGTCTCACAAACCCCAATCAAACAAAACTAAAGGAATTTCTATAAAAACAAAAAGAATATCTTGAGCTATTTAAAGATAGGATCCAGACTATGCTAGCAATAGCTTAGCTATTCTTAATTATCCCATCAAGCTCCACAAAGGTTGACTCCACATAGTATACAATTCTTTAGTCGTTAGTGAAACAAGCTTTTTTGACGCATATAAGATAGTTACTGAATCATCAGCAGTGATTCCAAAAGGAACGCAGGGAATCCTATTTTTTTGAACTACTCTTTCAAAATTCATTTTCTGTGTCTGGTCAATCTCAACAATCCACCGGGTATTCGACTCAGAAAACAACAGTTCATCCGATCGTAATTTAGAACCAATCTTATGTAAATTAATGGACGCACCTAAATCACCGCCGATTGCCATCTCACACAAACATACAGCAATCCCCCCCTCACTCACATCATGACATGCAACAACATATTCCTTATCTATGGTCATGAGAAGAGTATCCATACAGCTACGAAGCTGCATAGCATCCGTGCGAGGGACCAAACCACCATCAATACCTAAAATGTCAAAATATGCTGACCCACCAAATTCTCTTTCAGTTGAACGACCTAACAGATACAGAGGATTATCAACCCGTTTTAAATCACTAGTCACACACTTTCTAATATCCTTCACAATTCCAATTCCAACAATTTCAGGCGTTGGTGGAACTGCACTTTGTAATGATTCATTGTAAAAACTTACATTACCAGACACAAAGGGAAGTCTTAATTCCCGCGCCATATCACCAAGACCACGACAAGCTTCATAAAACTCTCCCATACGAACCGGTTTTTCAGGATTCCCAAAATTTAGACAATCCAATAACGAATCAGGCTGTGCACCAACTGCAGAAAGATTCCGACAAACCTCATCAATAGCAGAACATGCCCCCCAATACGGGTGTCGCTCCATAAACCGAGGATTTACATCAGCTGTAACCGCTAAACCTCGATATGAATTATCTAATGGTTTGATAACTGTTGAATCTCCATGTGACTCCTGCCCTAATTTTCCCTGCAATGGTTTTATAACCGTGTTTCCCCGGACTTCATGATCATATTGACGTATCACCCATTCTTTAGACGCGATATTTGGTGAGCGCAATAATGCCAAGATACTTTCGCTGATCGAGGGGGGTGTATACGAAGGTGGTTGCTTTTCGATTTTTTCAATAATTGGCATTTGAACGGGTCGTTGACATTGATCATACACAGGACCTCCTGTTAAGAAATCCATATCCATCTCAATAATTTTTTTCCCGTGATAAAACACCCGAGTAATCTGTTCAGAGATAACCTTCCCGATAGGCACTGCAATAACATCCCACTGTTGACAAATATGTAAAACAGTATCAACATTTTTTGGATCGACTAAAAACATCATGCGTTCTTGACTTTCAGATACCCATATTTCCCATGGATGTAATCCCTCTTCTTTTAACGGAACATCATCTAGATGAATTTCAGCACCCATCCCAGCAGCATACGCAAGTTCACCACAGACACAGGAAAGCCCACCACCCCCAAAATCCTTTAATCCCTCAAGTAAACCCTTTCGGTTACATTCCAAAGTAGCATGAATCAACGGTTCCTTTGTAATCGGGTCTCCCACCTGCACTGCTGAACGACTACTTTCTTCACTATCATCCGTAAGCTCAGCTGAGGCAAACGTCACACCATGTATTCCATCCCGACCAGTTTTTCCCCCAACATATATATATACATTCCCTGGGGCTTTCGCACAGCTATGAATAAGCTCTTTTTTTGTCATAATACCAAGGCAACCCACATTAACTATACAATTGCCAGTATATCCCGGATGAAAATAGACCTGACCTGCTAAGGTAGGGATCCCGATACGATTTCCATAATCTCGAATACCATCAACTACACCCTTGAAAAGATAGGTAGGATGTTTAACACCTTTTGGTAGGTTCTTATAGGGAAGTGTTAGTGGACCAAAGAACAATGGGTCGATATATGCAATAGGTTGCGCCCCCATGCAGACAATATCACGAACAATACCTCCAACACCAGTCGCTGCACCCCCATAGGGCTCAATAGCTGAAGGATGGTTATGGGATTCAAGCGCAGCACAATAATAATGATCTGCATCAAATTCAATAACACCCGCATCTTCTCGAGCAACGATACGCTTTTCCTCGATACCAAATATATGTTGTTTAAGAGGGATCTTTGAAGATTTATAACAACAATGTTCAGACCAAGCTTGTCCTAATGCCTGCAGTTCTATGTCGAAAGGATTTCGATTTTTTTCCTTAAAATATTGTTTTATACGATGCATCTCAGATAAGGATAGAGCTAGACCAAACGTTTTTGAAACTTCATTTAATTGATTGTCAGATGCGTCTAATAAATTGATTTCAAAAACCTGCTCTTGTGGATATTTCAATGTAATTAATTCATGTGATACCATCAGGTATTTCACCCTCTATTTCGACTCGAGTATCTTGATTTCATACTGATGTATAACAGGATTTGTTAGGAGGCGCTGACACATCTGTTCCACTTCACGTAAAACCTTGTTTTCATCAGAACCATCAATAAGAAGATCAATCGTTCGAAATGTAGCAGCATTCTTCACATTAGTAAAACCCAGTAATTGAAGTGCCTTTAACGTGTTAACACCCTCTGGGTCAGAAACACCTTTTTTCAATCCGATGGTCACCTGTGCCTCAAACATAAATACCAACCCGCTGGCAGCATCAAATATTTTGTTGATTAAACTATCGCTTTTCGTATTGATTAAAAAAATTAATGATTTTCTGCTGAAATGTAGAGATATCAGTATTGTTTATAATGGTAATATCAGCATCCTGGATAACGGTATCAAGCCCCCATCCTTTTTCCCGTTTATCTCGTTTTTGAATCTGATCCAGATTTGTTCCATCATCCATACGTTTTCTGTTTAACGCCCTGTGATGTCTAACAGTAGTAGTTGCTTGTATGGCAACAAGGATAAAATCATGGCTAAGATCCTTTTTAAACCGATCGACTTCTTCAGGATTTCGAATACCATCAATAATAACGATAGATGATGGCTCTAAAGTATGAATTCTTTCAATGGTTTTTTGCGCCCAAATATCTTTTCCAAATTTTTCACGCATTTGTGTAGCGACATTCCCAACATGGATATCATCTATTGGTTTTCCTTGTCGTTTGGTTTCCCCCCATACAAAATCTCCCATTCGAATAATAATATAGCCTCGTTTTTGAGCGAGAGCCACCGCTTCCGATTTTCCTGAAAATGGCATTCCAGTAAACGCAATTACTTTCATGAGTCACACATAGGAAATACTAATGCAGGGGGAGCGATTTGAACGCTCGAAGACCTACGCCACAGGGTCCTAAGCCCTGCCCCTTTGACCGCTCGGGTACCCCTGCGATGAGATGAGACCCCTCAAAGAAATAGGTACTCAAAAACTTTTGTACATCCTTTTATTGAATTATATCACGAAAAATAAATTATTATGAACCTTTCAACAATTTTTTTTCACCATATTTCGTATAACAAACAACACAAAACCGTCGGGCAATTAATGAATGAATATGTTGTTTCGAACCTTCTTCCAAATAATACAGCTCATTTTGGGATATTTTCACGCCACACTTGGTACATACTATGGGTGTTGAGGCTGTTTTCTTCTTTAAATGTGTTATCGAAATGATTTCTCCCATTAAATCTCCCACAATACCATTACAGATGTACTTTAAAAGGATTTTCCTTTTCGGACCTACCTTTATGTAATGTCAAGTAAGATCGGTAACATTTTTTGAAAGATATAAATTCACAGGAATGTCATGAACACCTGAGTTATATCTTTCATTATTATACCATTCCTGATATTCTCCAACAAGGGCT
>JAHJFH010000176.1 GCA_018824925.1 Thermoplasmatota archaeon | reverse complement strand
TATTGTTTTCCAGGAAGTATCATCGGCCGGGTATGTTAATTCGGGTGATACGTTCAGTATCACATCATCAGCAGATGGCTACTATACTTTCATGCTAACGGATACAGCAACGGGTCAGACTATCTTTAAGAGTACCTCAACCAAATACTAAAGTAATCAATGGATGGTCACATCCATTATTACCCTCTTTTTTTCTCTTCTTTTTTATCCAACATTTCATTTACATCAATCACCGGATATCTTTATTTTTTCTTAACTACTTCTTACTGTCTTTTTCGTAATTGTACAAGTAAGAAAGCAGACCCGGGCTAAGCTATATAATAATTAAAGAGGATTAATAATTCTATATCATTAAAATAGAATGCAGTATGATAGAAAACTTGCTATATTTTCTCATCAAATAAACGGCCATCGATGCAACAAATTTTAATAGACACAATGAAGAAGCAAATAAAGGAGTGAAACATATGATTTAGGGAGTAATCATTATGAAAAAGAACAAAATTGATTGGAAGAAAACATTAACAAAAGAAGAATTTCATATCCTTCGAGAAAAAGGGACTGAGCTACCATTTACTGGGAAATATGGAGATAACAAAGAACGAGGGATTTATCGCTGCGCAGCATGTGGTAATGAGCTTTTTTCATCTGATACAAAGTTTGATTCAGGATCAGGATGGCCAAGTTTTTGGGCGCCAATTCAGGAAACCAATATCGCCAAAAAAACTGATGATAGTCTTATGATGAAACGAATAGAGGTAGTATGTCGCAAGTGTGGAGGGCATCTTGGCCATGTGTTTGATGATGGTCCAGCGCCAACACATAAACGTTTTTGTATTAACTCAGCGGCGTTACACTTTAAAAAAAACAAAAAGAAATGAGGTTATTGGAATTCTTCTTCGATTGGCTCTAATCCAACAGCGATTAAATATCCACGTGCACGCTCTGTTAGGGGAAATTCATTAACTTTTTTCCAAAACGCCGTCGAATGATTATGATAACATAAATGGGTCAACTCATGAAGGATCACATAATCCTGTACCCATTGTGGCATATGTGCAATTCTGTTTGATATACGTATCATTTTTGAATGGGGGCTACAGCTACCGAAACGTTTCTGTTGATTAGCCACAAACTGTATGGTATATTCTAATGTTCCATTGAAATATTCTTTATTCAATTTTTGTGCTCGTTGTTGTAATTTCTCATCACTGTTGAGTACTCGTTTTTTTTCGTGTCGATGCCATTGATCGATCATTTTCTCAATCCATTTCTGTTCAATGGCTGGGTTGAGTCCTTTAGGAAGGTAGATAGTTAGAACTCCATCCACCTTTTTTAACTCAATAGTTTTTTTCCGACGAGCACTTCGAATGATTTGAAATGGTTTCATATGATCAATAGCCGTTTAGGAATCTGTTTCAGCTACAACTCTTTTTTGGGAATACAATCGTTATTTCATCCTGTTTTTGGTAATTTACTTAACCTTTTTAAACACCATGTCTTTCGCCTCTCCATCATATATGGCTTCGATCTGTTTAGAAAAAAAATGCATACGTTGTTGTTGTACTACCAATATGCATCTCACATTTGCGGATATTACTCAAATACTGCGCCAGGGATATGATTCTTCATTCTTTATAAAGAAAAATAATGGCTGGATGCAACTAAAAAATAAGAAAGGTCGATGCGTGTTTCATACCGGAAATTCCTGTAGTATTTATCCAAACCGGCCCAGGGGTTGTCGCTTGTATCCAATTGTCTATGATATTGAACATCAGACAGCGATGTATGATACTGAATGTCCCTATCCCTTAGAATTTTTATTAGATCCTAAGCAGAGTACTGAAATAAAACAGCTGATTGCTGTTCTGTTTGAGGAACGTGCATTTCGCCAAGCGTCTAAGCATTTGCAGGACACTAAAACGGGACAAATATGACCACCAAACTGCAATTGTTAAAACAAGATGGTAAAGAAATTCTAAAAAGTTCTGTTCATACAACGTTAACGTTATTAAAAATATTAATTCCGATCAGTATTGTTGTAAAAATTCTGGCGGAATATGGTGTAATTGGAATCGTGGGGCAATATTTGAGTCCATTAATGGGGGTAATTGGACTTCCTGGTGAAACAGGTTTGGTATGGGCAACAGCAATGATTACTAATCTTTATGGTGCACTCATTGTCTTTTTTACATTAACTACAACCCAGGTGTTTACCGTAGGGCAAATTACTATTCTGGCTGGAATTTTATTAATTGCACATACACTCCCTATTGAATTAAGAATTGCACAAAAAGCTGGCGCCTCTCTTATGTTCATGTTTTTCTTACGGGTATTTGCAGCTTTTGTCTTTGGTTGGATTCTGTACCAAATCTTTTCAGTTACTCAGATTTTTGATGAACCGGGTACTATATTATGGGAACCTGGACCTCTGGATCCGACTTTACTGGGTTGGGTATTGGGTGAATTACGTAATTATCTAATGATTTTTCTTATCATTACTGGTTTAATTGTACTTATGCATGTTTTAAGACGGACGGGTGCTATTGAAAAAATCAATAATGCTATGGAGCCTCTACTAGAGTTTATGGGAATGAGTAAAGCCGCAGCACCAATAACTATCATTGGAACTACATTGGGTCTTGCCTATGGTGGTGCTTTGATCATCAATGAGGCGAAATCTGGTAAGCTCACAGATAAAGATGTGGTTCTATCCTTATCATTAATGGGGCTTTCTCATAGTTTGATAGAGGATACCCTGATTATGTTAGCAATCGGTGCATCGATCATTGGTGTATTATTTGCACGTATCCTTTTCACTATTATATTGATGATTCTGCTTGTTCAACTGGTCAATCGAGTTTCTGAAAAGCTTTTCAAAAAATTGTTTATAACGAAAATAAAATTTTGATTTTAGAGTATACAATTTTGATAATAAAAAAAGGTAATATACGAAGTACTGAAGACCAAATGTAACAAGAAAATGTATAGTGACTATCAACACTATTCATTTCTATTAAGCTATTATGGATAAGTCGTTATCAAGAAAACATACTCTCAAGTCGTAGTTATTGTTCTTTTAGTGGTAAAAACTATTCGGTAGATGTATAATTATTTGTTGGAATAATAAAAAATGCTAATATTTAATCATGTTAAAAAGAAACCACAATCCCCGCCAAAATGTATAGGAATCTATCTTGCACAAGGTCCTGGTTGAATAAAAAATGTCACATTCTTTTTACGATATATTTTATACAGGGCAATTCTATAGCCGATTGCAACAAAGAGAAAAATGACAGAACCGATTAATATCTTTGGGGAATCAACCATGACACAATACCAAAAATATTTCCACCCAACTATGCAGGATATTACCCAGTATTCAGATGTTGTTCTAGGGGCAGATATTGGTGGAACCCATACTATCCTTACCATCGGAGGATTATATAATAAAAAAATCACACTCCTTGTCAGTTTTCATTTTAAAACACAAACCTTGGATTCTGTTAATCCCGCAATTTATGAGGTACTCAAATATGCAAAAACAGAATATAACTATGAAATTACCAATGCCTGTCTTGGTGCTGCTGGGATAATATCACCAGATCAAACCCAGGCAGAATTAACAAATGTACCATGGAATATCTCAACCAGAGAATTACAGCAACACACATCATTACACAACATTTTACTCATCAATGATTTTCAGACTCTTGGATATGGGATCAATATCATCAACCATACTAATCCCCATGAAATCTTACAAATACCAACAGATAACAATCACTCTTTTTCACAAGCAACAAAAGCCATTCTCGGAGCAGGAACTGGTCTTGGAAAAACAATAATACTCTATTCAGAAACAGAAAAAATCTACCTACCATACCCCAGTGAAGGAGGACATGCTGACTGCCCACTTTATACTACAGAAGAACACGAGTTAGCCCAATATATAAAGAAACAAAAACACAATGCCAAACCACTCACCTATGAAGACATTCTATCTGGGGGAGGAATAGGATGGATTTATTCCTATTTAAGAAAACATAACAACAACCCATCATCAATCTATACATCACAAATTGATAATGCTACTGACAAAGCAGATAAGATATCCCAATATAGACATCAAGATACTACCTGTCAACAAACCTTTTCATACCTAGCCCGTTTTTTTGGGAGATGCGCTAAAAATTTCGCTCTTGATATCCTACCAACAGGAGGTCTGTATATAGCTGGTGGAATCGCGATAAAAAATCAGGATATCTTATTCAACCAGGAGTTCCTCAGAGAGTATTACAATGCATATCATCGTACTGAATTATTAAAAACCATGCCCCTTTATCTGATAACCGATCCATACCTTGGTCAACGAGGAGCCTGTTTTGCAGCACTACAACAGCTGAAATAAACCCCAAACATTTATACCCGAAAAATATTTTCAGCACCAGTAAACCAGGATGAGGTTTTACCATGAAAATTTTTGTCGACTCAGCGAAACTACATGAAATTAAAGAGGCCTACAGCTTTGGAATACTCGATGGTGTCACAACAAACCCATCACTCTTAAAACAAGCAGTAACAGAATTGCAAAAAACCAATAAAAAAATTTCACTAGAGAACTATATTAAAGACATACTCCTAACCGCAAAAGGAACCCCTGTAAGTTTAGAAGTAACCGAATATATCAATGAAAAAATGGTATCACAAGCAAAAGCATTATATCATAGATTCAACCCAATTGTAAAAAATGTCAATATTAAAATACCGATAAATACCACCTTTCCTGGAAAAACAGGCAATGAATTTGATGGTCTAAAAACAATAAAGACACTTTCAGAAGCCAAAATTCCAACAAACTGTACCCTAATATTTACCCCTGAACAGGCGCTACTCGCCGCCAAAGCAGGAGCCACCTATGTAAGTCCATTTGCTGGACGTATTGATGACTATCTTAGAAAGCAGCATAATATTTCCTTTAATAAAACGGATTATTATCCTGCAGAAGGTATGCTTCATAAAGATAAACTACTCCAAGATAATGGTATTGTATCAGGTGTTGACTTAGTTGCTCAAATAGTGGATCTCTTTGACATCTATGGATATAACACGGAGGTCATAGCAGCATCATTACGTAACACCCAACAAGTACGCGAGGTTGCTATGGTCGGCGCTGATATTGCCACCATACCATTCTCAGTTATTAAAGAACTTTTAACCCATTATAAAACACAAGAAGGGATGCAAAAATTCACCGAGGATATCGTCCCTGAATACGTTACCCTAACACAGGAATATTGATATGACCTACACCAAAAAAAGTGATGAACTGATTCAAAAACATTTTCGTGTCGCCATATTTGGATCAGCACGAATAACTAGCAACGACCAGGCCTACACACAAATCTATGAACTGGCAAAACTCATAGCAGCAGAAAATATAGATATCGTTACAGGAGGAGGACCAGGAATTATGGATGCCGCAAACAAAGGACATCAAGATGGCAAAAAAACCGCGGAATGCTATTCCATAGGGCTTAATATCTATCTACCTGAAGAACAAAAACCCAACCTCCATCTCGATATAAAAAGAGAATTTCATCGCTTCTCCGAACGACTAGACACATTCATGATGCTATCAAATGCCGTCGTCGTCGCACCCGGTGGCGTTGGCACCCTCCTAGAATTTGCCTACACCTGGCAGCTATTACAAGTAAAACATAAAGCTGATATCCCCATCATTTTATTAGGAGATATGTGGATAGAATTTATCAAATGGGTAAAAGAACATCCACTAAAATCACAATTTCTTGATATAGAAGACCTCCATTCGCTATTTCTTGCTTCAGATATCAACGAAGCATTTCTCATTATCAAACAATGTCATGAACTCTACAAACAAGGACGACCAGGAATATGCACACAACTCGATAAAAAAGGAATATGAACACCATGACAATTCTTCAACTTCAATATCAACACGCAAAAATACCAAAAAACCAGTTAGTAACACTCTCAAATCAACTCATACCAAAAATCAAAACCCTTAACACAGCCCTTACAAAAGGATACAATGATCCCCACGCCTCGCTTAACCTCATGACCGATAAAAACCTAATATACCAAATACAGAAACTAAAAAAAGAAAAACAACCTCTTAACCCACAATACATACTCATTATCGGAATCGGGGGAAGCAATCTCGGTACCCAAGCCATACAGGAAGCACTCCTCGGACGACACTATAACTTAAAAAAATCTCGTCCAAAGATTCTCTATGCTGATACGGTAGACCCTGATGCGCTTACCGATATTCAAACCATCATAGAACCCATTTTTCAAAATGGAGGAAATATCTTATATGTCTTGGTAAGTAAATCAGGAGGAACAACGGAAACAATCGCAAATTTTGAGCAACTTCTCGCAATACTAAAAAAATATAAAAAAGATTATGAAAAATATATTGTAGCTATAACCGACAAAGATTCACGATTATGGCAATACGCACAAAAACAGGGTTTTTCTCTCCTAGAAATTCCTGTACAAGTCGGTGGGCGTTTCTCTGTTTTTTCACCTGTTGGACTATTTCCATGTGCAATGCTTAATATCGATATTGAACACCTCCTATCCGGCGCACAGATCATGCGAAACGCATGCTTAGAAACCACGATAGAAAAAAATCCGGCAGCCCTCAGTGCCCTATTAATGTATGCTCATAGGCTACAAGGAATTCAGATACATGATTTATTTTTGTTTTGTTCAGATTTCGAATCTCTTGGAAAATGGTATCGACAATTATTAGGAGAAAGCATCGGAAAAGAATATGATGTCAACAAAACACAAATATTTGAGGGCATCACACCAACCATCTCAATAGGCTCAACAGATCTACATTCCATGGCACAAATCTATCTCGCTGGCCCCTATGATAAATTCACAACATTTATCCGAATAAAAATTTTCAACACCAATCCAACAATACCTCACAACACCTCTCCAGATTCATTAATTCCAAGTATTCAAGGAAAACCACTCAGTACAATCATGGATGCAATTCTCACGGGGACACAAACTGCTTATAAAAAAAGAAACCGTCCTTATATGGAAATCACATTCCCTGATAAATCAGCATACTCTATTGGGCAATTCTTACAAATGAAAATGATAGAAATCATATACCTAGGCTACTTACTCAATATTAATCCATTTGATCAACCTAATGTTGAAGAATATAAAATTGAAACAAAAAAAATATTGGATCGAAGTTATGATCAAAAACACCTTTGATCTATTAAAGACAAAAATATAATGAAATAAAACGGGGATAAATAAAAATTTAGTTGATAATGATACAAATATACTTACAGAAACGGAGCTGATATTTTCTGAAAAAAATTAACCCTATTATCCCAGCAATTATAGCAAATAATCAAACAGAGTTGGAGAGAACATTAGAAAAAGTTAAGGATTTTGTAGATATCGTACAACTGGATGTTATGGATAACAAATTTGTCCCAAATGCCTCATTATGGTTTAACTTTAGCTTGCCAATTCAAAAAGTACAGTATGAAGCGCATTTAATGGTATCCCATCCAATGTCATGGATCTCGTCTCATATCGATCAAATTGATACTTTTTTATTTCATTATGAAAGTAGTGTTGATATTGATGAAGCCATAAATATTATTCGAGATGCTGGTCGATCCGTAGGTATAGTAATAAATCCTGAGACATCTGTGGAAAAAATACAATCTTATCTTGATTTACTTGACCAGGTTTTAGTGATGACGGTCAATCCCGGTTTTTATGGTAGTCCGTTTCTCCCAGAAAATCTTGAAAAAATAAGACAGATACGTCATCAGTATCCAAACATTGATTTGGAGGTTGATGGAGGAATTACCGCAGATACCATTAAAGTAGCAGCGCAGGCGGGTGCAAATAAATTTGTATCTGGTTCATTTATTGTCAAATCCCCCAACCCTCAGAAATCTATAACTCAATTAAATGAATTACTTACAAAACACTATTAATAATGGATCTAGAATTCTGTGTACCATCTCAAAATTATTAAGAATTAACTGTATTTTGGAATGTTATATATGTCATGGATTCAAGAAATACCGCCCTCGGAAGCATCAGATAATTTACAGAAACATTATCAAGAAATAATTTCTAAACGAGGAAAACTATCCAATGTTATGCAGGTGCATAGTCTAAATCCTGAATCGATGAAGCTACATATGGATCTATATGTCCATTTGATGTATGGGTCATCACCATTATCTCGTGAAGATCGTGAATTTATTGCTGTTGTTGTCTCTATTGTGAATAATTGTCAATATTGCATAAAGCATCATGCTGAGGCGTTATTGTTCTATTGGAAGAATCAAAAGAAAATTGATGCATTTGTTAAAAACCCAAATTCGGTTAATATGGATTCTCGACTACAGACGTTGTTTAACTATATATATACATTGACGAAATCGCCCGATAAGGTTACAGTTGATGATGTGGTTTCTCTTCGAAATGACGGATTTACTGACAGAGCTATACTTGATATTGGATTGATTGTTGGATATTTTAATTTTGTAAATCG
>JAHJFH010000027.1 GCA_018824925.1 Thermoplasmatota archaeon | reverse complement strand
CATTTTGAGAGATCTGTGGAAAAATCATCAAAGAAATCAAAGGTTGTGTCACCATTACTCTGTGAGGTAACGCTTGGATTGCTGTAATATATCCATGCATGGGTTTGATTAGTAGGTGTGATGATTTCAGGGATTTTTATCCAGAGTTGACACCAATTACTATTGTTTTTATGTTCAATCCAATAGCTGAGTTCTGTAGTATTATCAGTATAGGATATTATTCGGATATCGTCGAAATTACTTTTCATATCAGTATCATAGGAGAGGTTTATCTTGATCTGATAATTGGTTGGTGTTGTTGTAGTGGTTGTATTGATGTTGAGTGGTTTCCGCCTGAGGTAGTCGTAGTTCCACCAGTCGGTTATCTGGTAGCTGAATCCTTGATTGGTGGTAGTTTGTTGTTGTGCATAAAGTTGGAGGGTTTCTTGATTTAAGGTATTATAGATCAGTACAATGGTGAACAGTGTGAGGAGTAGAAGTATTTTTTTTGACACGTGAGTCCTTCCAATAGGGGTAATATTCCTAGGAATGGGTGAGTGCATGACCCATTTTTTGTTGTATTAGTATTGAGTGTGGGTAATGTATAGTTTTCGGTAATATTCTGGGGTTTTTTCTCGATAAATTATTGATAATACTTGTACAACATTGCTTAAATAATATATTATTAGAATTATATATCATGGTATTTGAAAAAAGTGAGGAAGCAGTATCAGAAATAATAGGAACCCTTCTTCTCCTATCAATAACTGTTGGCATATTTGGTTTAGTATATGTCAATGTTCTCAACTATAATTTTCCTGAAAGTAAACCCGCTACGCAACTAATTACAAGTATTGAAGATGATTTATTTGTCGTTGAACATATCGGCGGTAACGAACTAACCACAGATTCCCGTATTTATCTCGAAATTAATGGAACAAAAATGAATTTCACCGCGAAAATGTTCATGGATCCAGCTGATGCGGCCGATGATAAATGGAGTATCGGTGAACAAGTCATTTATCCTGCGGGGACATCATTAACCGCAAAACAGATTCAAGCATATATTATTGATGAGACTTCACAATTTATGTATTCAACGGGACTGCTCATCCCATAAAAAAAATAGCTTTGAGGTTATTACTTTACCTCAAGTATTATTTTTTTTTATTATTCTATCCAGCCGGGGGCTATTTGTGATCGTATTTCAATGACTTTTAGATGTAAATCCGCATTAATAACTGGTAAAAAGGTAAGAGTTATTTTTCCTCCAGCATTCGAAAGGGTGTAATCAGTGTTTATTGTTAATCCTGCTTGAGTAAACGTACTTCTGAGAAAGTTATCCCATGCCGTGCGATACTTAGTAGTGATTGTTATAGTTTGTATGTTATTAACCGTTGTCTCATTTAACCGGTAGAATTGTGTTTGTACAGGATAGGTCCCATAGCCACTTACCGAGGTTTTTCCCCCAACTCCAATGATATTGAACAAGTCCCAACTAATGTTGAGATTTGCTAGAAGTGTGGCTGAAAGAGGCGGTCGGATCGCCATTGCATTTCCTTGGGTTTGATTAGATATGACTGCACCAGTTTCATATATATATTGTTGATCTAAAAAATAGGAGTTTAATGATGAATATTTTATTGATCCACATAAAATATAATCTGAATAAGTTGCATTAGCCATGGTGATATTACAGGTTTCTGATGAGACATCGAGATATCCAAATGAACGATCAGAAGTTAAGAATGGTAGTTCTTTACTTCCAAGAGTTACTGAAGTCGCAATAGGTGTATTTTTTCCCGATATAGATTGGATATCGATAGCATATTTTAAAAGTGAGAATTGATATGCGACTTCTTCCATATGTTCTGCTTCTCGTTGTTCCATAAGATTAGGGACATATACCGTTTGAACGACCAGCATGATTGCGAGAAATAATCCAACAAGAAGAATTGCGACAACCACACCTACAACGGCATTGGTATCCTGGCCTATTCTACAATGTTTCTTTTTTATCATGTCCTTCATCACCCTTTATTATTTTTTATTCTCAAATCATGGATTATTCATCAATTCAAGAAGTAAGCTCGGCATAATTTTGGTTAATTTGCGCTTGTGTTAATGCACTTCTCCACAACCGCACCTCATCAAGAAGACTATTGACACCACCCATGTAGATATGATTATTGGTCTGAGTAATTGCAGTAATATAGGTAAGTTTTGCCTTTAAGGTAGTATTAATATAGAGTTTCATCTGATCTGATGCAAGGGTTTTATCATAGGTGAGTACTACATAGTTCATTCCCGGTTGAAGTGGAGCGGATAGTACTTTTGCGTTTATGTATGCCCAGACAGTGTTATCATTTGCATACAGCTGGTATGAACTTGATTTGGTGAAAATGTATCGGGCAACAGGGGTATACATAATATCAAGAGTTTTTACGTAGCCATCATAGACTGTGCTTCGATAGGCAATAGCATATTTTGTGTTATTCATATGGATGATATTTGGGAAAATACCATTACTGCCAATGAAAATTATACTATCATCGACCGAATTGGTTATTGCACCGTTTTCCCCTATACGTACCGTCCGCAAGCATCCATTATTCCATTGATCCGTATAAACAAATGCAAATGTTCGACCTTGGATATGGATTGGTGTTACATATAACCCCCGAGAGGTATCATAGGTTAATGTATCGATATAGTATGAGCCATCGGCATGCCAATCACTTGTGATGGTTCCATCATTTTGTATTTGTACGGTTCGAATATACCCATCTTGACCATTTCCTTCATAAAATAAGGCAAAAATGGTTCCATTGACATGGAGTATTTTTCCACGATAACCCATAACCGCATCATATTCTGATGTTGCAACGACTCCACCGATTGTTCCATCACTAGCAATTTTTATCGTTCGTATATATCCATCATTGGTACCAACTTGGGTGAAACTAATCACATAATAATCTCCATATACATGAGCGATTTCTGGGAAATAAATATCAGCTCCCCAGAACTCAAGAATGCTAATTACCATCGGTGTTATCGAACCATCACTTGCTACCTCTATAGTTGCAACATAACCATCCTCATCTTGTCCTCGGTAGGCAATTGCGTAAACATCATTGGCAACATGTACTATTGAGGGGCGAACGCACCGTATTGATTCAAATTCATATTCATCGATAGGAAAGATAAATCCTGTTTCATTGATTCGTAAGGTCCGTGCATAACCATGCCAGCTATCACCAGGAGAAATGATCAGAAAAACATCATCTGCGATTTTCAGTATTTGTGGTTCGTGACTCCAGAGTTGATCAAATTCCCAGGAATCTATAATTGTATTGTTTATATCACCATTGGTTTTTATTTCAAAGGTTCTAATATATCCATCACCATCAAAACCTTGAAACACCATCGCATAAATGTTATTTTTTGCTTGTACGAGCATGGGGTGTTCGCAATCAAAAATACCGATTTCCTGAGCATCGATTATCGTATCTATATTTCCGGTTGCAGATATTCGAACAGTTTTTACAACACCATCCCCATCTTTCCCAGTATAGGAAATTGCATAAATATCACCGAATACATGGAGGATATTTGGTATGGAACAATATGTGGTTTCAAATGTGTAGGTATCATTTCCGGTTTCATCGATAGTACCATCGGGGAGGAGTTGAAATGTTTGTAGTTTCCCAGGATATATTCCTACACCAGCGCTACTAGTATAAGCGGTTACGTACCAATTTCCACTAAGTTTTCGAATATAACAATTGTTCCCGTAGGTTTTATCAAATTTAAACCAATCAATAATGCTTTCAATCTTAGCATCGTTTTTTATTTTAATAGTTCGTACGGATCCGGCATTTTCAAATCCTTTATAGACAATCCCATATTTTTCTCCAGAAATATGGATTATATCTGGTCGCCATCCATCAAAGACATCAAATGTATATTTATACTCATAGCATCCATCTGAATACACCGTGCTATCAATTGTACCGGTTCCTGATATTTTTATGGTCCGTATTTCACCATCTGAATCACGATTTCTAAAAATAATAGCATATTTAGAGCCATCGATATGTATCATATCAAATTCCCGTGATTCCCCCATAGCATTTACCTCGATGGTATGATCAAACGCTTTTTTGTCAATAACAGAATTGTCAATAAAACCATCTGGATGTATAGTGATGGTAGCGAGATATCCATCATTACTTGTTCCAGTATATGCAATAGCATAGACATCATTGGCAATATGAGTGATAAATGGTTCAACACCCTGATCTGTATCAAATTCTAATGTATCGATTATTGTTCGATTTACTATTCCATCATTTCCTATTTGAATAGTTCGTACATATCCATCGTTACCAGGTCCTTGGAATGCAATAGCAAAGATACCTGCACTCACCTGTGTGATATTTGGCCAGTAACATTCCGCTCCATAAAAGTCAAAGCTATCAATTATCGTTGGTTTGATATTTCCTGCATTATCTATATGAAGGGTGTTGATTAATCCATGAGCAGAATCACCACTAAATACAACTGCATAGATGTCTCCCGTGACATGAATGAAATTTGGATACGAACAACTGAAACTCGCAAACGATGACGTATCAATAATACTTTGAATATCTGCTATTTGACCTTGACTATGCTCTAAGGTATCAACCCATGCTTCGATCGTCACAGCTTCAGACAAATCAAGGCTTGAATGATCACTTACATACACATAATCATCAATACCATCAAAGGAAAGACCCGTATTGTTAACCGCGGTGGTCCAACCAGGCCCATTGTATAATATACCATCGTTGTTACGTCCTGAATAATCAAAAGCAACGGTACCAACTCCTGAATCAAATCGCCACCACCCAACAATAACACCAAGAGTGTTGAACGTTTTTTGTACATCCTCCAAAATAGTGGTATCATACTTCAATTGAGCTTTATACCAATATTTCTTATCAGGAATTAAACCAGTTATAACAAAATTTTTATTACCCTCACCATTTGTTAAAGCAGACCATGATGTATTCATCCAACTTCCAGTTTGTGTACGATATTGAAAACGAACATTTCCTGAATAATTTGCTCGAAAATTATATTGAAGCCATAAACGTGCTGTATTACTTTCGATAGAATCAGCTTGAAGGGTGACAATATAGGGATATTCAATAATACCTCCTTCCTGAAGTACCCCACGCATCACAATTGAGTTTGTATAGGGATCAACCACGATTGCTTCAACCTGCAATCCATAGATATTCGCACTCGAATACACAATTTTTTCACCGATATTCCACTTGCCATCTCCATTCGTATCCCATCCAGAAAAATCAGCAACCGTCATATTGAACATATGCCCTGCAACATTCAGCAATATAATTGTATCAGAAGAAAGATCTTCTCCACCACGATTCTCCAAAATAATATTATTAGTTCCTTCTGTTGTACCTATAATACTAGTAACTGGTGATCGCTCTGGAGGAGTAAGTGCTTCATTCATAATAAATACATAAACGGTGGTAAACAATGCAATTGCCATAATGAGTAGCATGATGGTTCCAACAATTTCAGAAACACCTTTTGATTCAGAGAATAGTTTCATTCGCATACATCCCCACTCCACATACTGTTATACTTTCCCAATAATACTTTATATACATATGTAGTAAAAATCACAAAATGATACTTTTTCTTTTTAGATCTAAATTCAAAATTTCGGAAATATTGTTTATTATTCCCTTTATATAATCCCATGTTTACATTCCCATCATTAACTTAAACGCAAGCCATCCAATAAGAACCATAACAAAAACATGTTTGACACTGGAAGATATATTCCCATCCTCAAAGACACCAGCAACCAACCCCGAGCCAAATCCCTGAATGAGTGTGGCAAAGTAAAATACAACCGTAACCTCACGAGCATTCACACTTCCACCACCCATAATACCAGCCATTCCCTGTGATCCTGAACCAGTCATCGCTGGTATAAAACTCAGATTTAAGATCATGATAATGGCAAGAAACACGAACATACCCACATAAATAACAACTACATATGAGGACATATTCGCTTTTCGTTCTGCTTCAAGCATTTTAATTTCACGAGCATCTTTTGAGGCAATATCAAGAACTTCAGCAACATTTCCACCACTTTTACTTGCTTCAATAATCAATGAAATCGTACGGCGAATTGATTTTGTATTTACCCGTTTTGCAAAATCCTTCAACGCATCTGTAACACTACTACCCCAAGAAACCTGTTGCGATATTTTCCGAATCTCTTCAGTTAAAACCCCATAATTACCACGTGCAGCAAACATAATAGCTTTCGTAAATGTCATTCCCGCTCGACGTGATTCAGCTAAATCACGCACAAAATCAGGAAAAACTAAATCAATTTTATAGATACGACGGACATTCATGTATTCATACATTCCAAAAATCCCCGTACCCGAAAGTAAGGCCAGTACAAAATAATCAGTTGGGGTACCAAAATTCTGGAAAATACCCAGTAATGATAACATTGCCATCACCAGAAAGATGGTAACAGCCACAATAGTTGTGACAATAACAATAAGTCTATTGATCTGCCCAGTAAGTATCATCTTTTTAAAATATCCAAATTGTTGTTCTTCATGAGATTCTTCATGTTCCACCAAGGCTTACACCCCCTGTGACATAGATTTAATAACCACAGCAAAACCAGCATGAATAAGGGGAACAACCATGAAAATCAAAACATAGAGAAACGTTGCATTAAAATCACCACTAATAATCATCATCAATGGAATAACAATCAATAGCAGTAATATCCCCGCGACAGCAGCTGTAACATAGCTTTCAGCCATAATACCCAGACTTTCCAGTAACTGCTTTTGAGCTTGACGGTTCTCCCAAAGATATTGACTTGCTTTGGACATAAAGTACGATTTTAATGAACCACCCGATGACACGGTTACAATCATCCCCTGAGAGAACTCCTTGAATTTCTGGGAGGGTGTACGCTCAATATTGGCTTTAATCGCGTTTAAGATATCTGTACCTAAGAGAGCGACATCACGATAAATCCATGATGCCTCCTCTTTTATTTCTCCATATATATCTTGTTTTGAAAGACTTTTAAATATCTCCGTTGGGGTAACCCCTGCTGATGACATCGCAGAAATAAAATTAAGTGCATAGGCTAAATTAGAATTAATACGCTTACCTCGTGCCTTTGCTTTGCTCGAAGGTAAAGTCAATCCAACAAAATAGGTCCCACCACCAACTAAAACCGGGATAAAGATAACCATGAGAATAACAACTTCATTTATAGAAACTCCAGCAAGTGGTAATATCACCAACCCAAACATCGCCATCACTATGAACGAAACCACAGAACCTAATAACGCAGTCAGAAACACAAATGACAAATATGCTCCTCCACGAATATTAATATGAGCGGCTTCAAGATTATGCTTTAATTTTTCACTTACCCGTGGTTCTGAGAACTGCCCAAACCATCTATAACTCATTTTCTGATATTTATTCAATGGCATGTTTATCGCTTCCACAATTTCTTTTTACCTTTTTTTATCAAAATTTTTATGGGTAATTTATCATCCTTTATAATATCCAAATCATCTATAGTCTCATTAACCACAGACTTTTTGGGATCCATAGAATCCATTTTTTCATCCTCATCAATTTGTTTCATCAAAACCTGTGGATTCTCAACATACGAAGAAATAACAGTCGCAACATCATTGAAAACACGAATATTTTTTTTATGCAACCAATTTAAAATACGAATCCTTCGTTTAAATTCCTGAGAAAGATCCTCCTTTGACATATCAAATTGCGAACGAATCCTTTCCAACACATAACTTTTCCCAGAATAATGATGTTTATCTGTAACAGGATCCCAATGAAAAACCTCATTAGTCAAAATCTCTTTTGAAATTGGATCAATGTCAATAATTTCAACAATCTGACGAGTACGACGCACATTTTTTCCATTCATATGAACACTAGATTGTATTAAAATAATATCTAATGATTGCAACATCATACGCGGTATGTTTATTGGTTTTCCTTCAAGACGATGAATCAAAGACTTGGGCGAATCCGCATGAACCGTTGAGTACGTTGTATGTCCAGTGGCCATAGCCTGAAATAACACATACGCTTCCTGACCTCTAATCTCGCCAACAAGAATATATTCCGGACGTTGACGAAGTGCGGCCTTCATTAGATCAAATAAACCAATTTCCCCAATCATTTTCTCATTAACGACTTCCCCCAATCCAGATCGAGAGACACCAGGGATCCAGTTAGGATGAGGAAGGTTTATTTCACGGGTTTCTTCAATAGAAACAATCTTAGATTCACGAGGAATAAAAAGCGCTAACGCATTAAGGGCAGACGTTTTACCAGAAGCGGTACCACCAGCTATAAGTGCGTTGATACCATTTTCAACGGCCATCCACATGAAGGTGACCATCTCAGCGGACATAGTATTATAGTTGATAAGATCAGTAGCGGTAATAGGATCTGCACGAAACTTTCGAATAGTAAATGTTGATCCTTTCGCAGTAACAGTCTTACTTAAGGTCATTTGAATACGTGAACCATCAGGCATGGTAGCATCAAGCATCGGCTCAGCTATTGAGATGTGTTTACCACATTTTTGCGCTAATCGTACTACAAAGGCTGAGAGTTCATCCTCATTTGCATATACAACATTACTTTTCAAAGAACCATAGATTCTATGATATAAAAAAATCGGTACTCCTGATCCATCACAAGAAATATCTTCGATATTAGGATCACGCATCAAGGGATCAATTTTTCCATAACCAATAAAATCGCGTTTTATATAATATAGAAATTTATTTATTAGAACCTTATCCGTAATTTTTTCATAATTTTTTAGAATTTTTGAAATATTTGCCATAAGGAAATTATCGATCGATATTGGATTAATATCGCTAAGATGCATATTTAATGTTTTAATAAGGGTATTCTCTATTAACTCGAGGGTTTTTTTCTCTGATTCGATGAGTTGTGGTTCAATTAATTTATAATATTTATCAAGGTTGATTTTATCTCTAAGGATCTTAATATACGCAAATGGCTCATTTACAGGATAAAAATCTAGTTCCTCAAGATTTTGTAGGTTGTTTGATTATGGTTTATTAGTAACAGTATTATCATTTTTTTTAGGTGTTGCATCTTTTTTCGTTGGTTCCGGTTTTTTTTCTTGAATGGTACTTGATACTTGTTCTTGTGATTTTTCTTTGATTTTAGGTTTTGGAAGGTCCACCGTTTTTTGGGGAGCATTCTTTTTAGGAGTTTTTTCTTCAATTTTTTTTGGTTTTGGTTTCGCTGGTAATGATTGTGGTGTTTCGCGGAATACAACTATCCCTTTTTTTCCGCATGTATCACATTGTATTATGATTTTTTGCTCTGGATCACCCTCAATGGTTTTTTTTGTATGACATTGGGGGCAGATCGCGATTTTTTTCATTGATTATTCAGCCTGTAATTTTTTCAAGGTCTCTTTGGGATTGTCGACGTATTGTGCAATGAGAACCGCGACTTTTTTGAATTCTCGGATATTGTTTTCATTCATCCATTGTAATACATGTGCGCGATTGTGGAGTTCTTGAGTCATCTCATCACGACTGAGATCTTTTTCTGCGCGGATACGTTCAAGAATATAACTTTTTCCAGAGTAGACAAATTTGTCTTCGACGGGGTCCCAACGGAATACCTCGTTTGTGAGAATTTCTTTAGTTGTGGGGTCGATGTCGATGATTTCGATTATTTGTTTGCAGCGGCGGGCTCGTTTATTTTTCACTCGAGATATAACATGTATACAGACAATGTCGAGTGATTGTAGCATAATTCGGGGTATGTTGATGGGTTTTCCTTCAAGTCGATGTATGAGGGATTGCGCAGAGTCTGCATGGACGGTTGAATAGGTGGTATGTCCAGTTGCCATTGCTTGGAATAACACATAGGCTTCACGTCCTCGTATTTCTCCGACGAGTATATATTCTGGTCGTTGTCGAAGTGCGGCTTTCATAAGGTCGTAGAGATCGATTTCTCCCATGATTTTATCGCCAACAACCTCTCCGAATCCGGATCGAGCGACACCGGGGATCCAGTTGGGGTGGGGGAGGTTAATTTCTCGGGTTTCTTCAATAGAAACAATTTTGGATTCACGAGGGATAAATAGTGAAATTGCGTTGAGTGCTGATGTTTTACCAGCCGCAGTGCCACCAGCGATGAGTGCATTGACTCCGTTTTCGACTGCCAACCACATATAGGCGACCATTTCAGAGGACATGGTGTTGAATTCTATGAGATCTGGTGGTGAGAAGGGGTCTTCCATGAATTTTCTGATAGTGAAGGTGGATCCTTTTGTCGTGATTTCGGTGCTTAGAGTCATTTGTATTCGTGATCCATCTGGCATGGTGGCGTCAAGCATTGGTTCAGCTATGGAGATGTGTTTACCACATTTTTGTGCTAGTTTTATGACAAATGAGGCTAGTTCTTCTTCATTTGGAAAGACAACGTTGCTTCGTAGTGAGCCATATCGTCGATGGTAAAGGAAAAGTGGTACATTTGATCCATCGCAGGAGATGTCCTCGATATTGGGATCTCGCATGAGCACTTCGAGTTTTTCAAGGCCGAGATATTGTTTTTCTATGTAGAAAACAAGTTTCTTTTTGGTTTGTTCATTGAGGTTGAGCGAATAGTCCTGGATGATTTGTTCTACCTGGTCTTTAAGGTATTCTCGATCTCCTTTTGTTTCAAGTTCTTTGGCATCAACATTGATACTGTTGAGTGATTCTCTAATGAATTTAAGAAGTTCTAGTTCTTTGTTAGTGAGTTCTACTTCGATTACAATATATCGTTTGTCGAGGGTTTTTTTCTCTCTGATTATTTCAACATAGGCAAACGGTTCTAATAATGGATAAAAATCTAGTTCATCCCAGGTTCCATCGGAATAGCCAAGGTCTTGGATTATTAGAGTTTTTAGTTGACCGATATCATTTATTCCAGCGCGTTTTGGATTGATCGGTATGCTACTTAATTCTTGAAAAGCAGTGGTTGGTATTGTTTTTACACTGGTTTCTTTTTGGGGTATCATTTCGGGGGGCGTGTATGTTTGAGTGCTGGTTTTATGTTTATGAAAGATTTTCTTAAAACCTTTTTTTGGTTGTGATTCTAGTTGAGGGGGGATGTTTGTTTGTTGTTGGGTGGTGGTTTGTGTCTTTTTTCTGAGATTGTTATAGAATTGTGGTTTTTCGGGGGGTGCAGAAGATTGTGGTCGGGGTAACTGAGTAGCACTGTTAGTCTG
>JAHJFH010000175.1 GCA_018824925.1 Thermoplasmatota archaeon | reverse complement strand
TCACAAAAAACGGTGTGAAACTCTTAAGTCATACACCTAGAGATTTATTCGAAATATAATAATCCTATCAAAAATCATAATTATTTGTTCTGTTTATAGCTCCAATTGATCTCAGAATTTAATTTTTTATAGAGCTCCGCGCCCCTTTCCAAAGTTTTCCGCTCAAATAGAACATCAAACGCTTCATCAGAAACAAGTTTTAATATCTCTCGAACTTCCTTTCGATTATTCTGTAATACTGTAACCCCAATAGAAAACAACTCATGGATAATCTCTGATAGATCTTCTCCTTCGATACTAATATTTATCTTAACCATTGCCATGCCTCATTTTTTTATTGATTAATATCGAAATATGATTTATATGATAGTATTTAACTTTCGAAGCAATAAATAATATAATTAATACAAATCAACAACTGTATTACGTAATGAAGCGGGGGTTTCAAAACCAAAAACACCAGCACTACCCTCTTCAGGAAGTATTTTACCATGCACATTATCACTTGCATCTATACCGCTAAAACAGTTGGTACAATTAATACAAATCATTACAAGATCACCACTATTCATAACAGGGGATGATGCCGTTATTGACCCATCTCGATCCTCAAGAACAATAACACCAAATTGAACCGCAGTCTCATTCCAGCCACCCGTACCAAATACCTGCCCATCCTCATCCAGGGTGGTATTAAAATTCCAAGTAGCCGAGGAATTTAGAGTCAATAAAACCTTCTTTGAGCCATCAGAAAGCTCAAGAGCAACATTACTGAGATCAACATCATTTGACCCCGGTCGTAATCGGATCGTCACTGTCATTTTTTGGACTTTATTATTAGATACCTGTCCCCCAACATCGAGAACAAATATCCCTGTTGAAATCTCATTTTTTGTTTCCTCACCAGTCCGCATTGCTTGGTTTTCAATCTGACCAGCTGTTTGGACAAGAACGGATGCAGCGATAGCAGCAACTAAAACCATAGCAATAAAAACAATTATGGCTCCAATTCCTACTGCCGCTTCAGCAGAGTGTGCGTTGACGCCACGACTCATCAAAACCTTGAGGTTTTTTTTACATCCCATCAAATGACATCCCATCACTTGCAGCGGTGTATAATTACCTGCACATACTGAGAATAAATAGGGTGCTATATTAGGTTTATCTACCGATGCTTATACTGTTGTATGTACAGGTGTATATGCAGGTACATATGCAACTACACGTCCACATCAAGAACTACATATAGTATCGGAAATATATACATTTTCATACAGCAATAGAATTGAATTAAAGATAAAAATAAACACTATTATCAATAATAACAAATTACTTAAAAATACTTAATATTGAGGAAAGATAATGCCTGGGGAAGGTACACGATTATTTTCAATAGAAACCATCGCTGCAGTAACCACCCTTAGCCTCATCGCTCTTGGCATCATTCAAATCATATTAGGCGAGACTATTTCACACAGTGTTGCACTCATCGCAAATGGTATCGACTGTATCGGTGATGGTTTTGTCTCAGGAATCGTATGGATGGGTCTAAAAATCTATCGACGTCCCGCAAATCAACGATTTCACTATGGCTACTATAAAATAGAAAATCTTGCCTCCATAGGTGCTGCTGCCGTAATGCTTATTCTCGCCGGCTATATCATTTTTCGATCCTATAATCAACTTGTTCACCCTGAGATCATTCAACTTCCACTCTTTGGCGCAGTCATCGCGGTTATTTCTGCTGTGGTAGCATTAAGCCTTGGTTTCATAAAAATCAAATTATCTAGAAAAACGCAACTTGGTTCAGCAAAATTAGATGCATTTAACACCATTAAAGATGGCACCTCCTCTTCATTAACTGTATTTGCATTGTTGCTCACATCTGTTGGTTTTTTAGTCGCCGATGCTTTAGTTGGATTTATTATCGCTGGTATAATTGTAACAATAGGTTTTACCGCTATTAAGGAATCGAGTTATATGCTCCTTGACGGTTGTGATGGTGCTTGTGTAGAGAAGAGCCATACACTTAAAGGAATTGCAGAGAGGGGGATGTAGAAATCCTCGATGATGAAAAAAATCAAGAAGAGAGGATTTCTTGATTTTCCTATAGTGATAAGGTTTGCAGTAAAAATGCGGATAGCGAGGTATCGT
>JAHJFH010000174.1 GCA_018824925.1 Thermoplasmatota archaeon | reverse complement strand
GGTTGGTCCTACAGCACAAAGTTTCAATGCATCCTCTTTTGTCAGGATACCACAGTCTTTGCTGCGCATTTTGAACGTTTTATCTTCAAGAAATATTTTTCTAAGTTTTTCAAAATTATCTTTAAAATATTGTAGTGTTTCAATTATCTTTGGATGCATATCTGGGGTGACATCACGACGTACCCCGCCAATCTGCGTGATCGCTTTTGTCACACGATTTCCCGTTAGATATTCAGTCAGGTCAAGTGCTTTTTCTCGCATCTGCCAGCTTAAAAAAAGAACTGTATCAAATCCTATTTCATGTGCTGCGACTCCAGCCCAGAGAATATGGGAGCAGATACGTTCAAGCTCAGCGTGAACAACTCGTAGATAATCTGCTCGTTCAGGAACCTTAATACCTGATGCTCGTTCAACGGCTAAGGCAAATGACATGGGATGACAATAAGAACAAATACCACAGATACGCTCAGCAAGATATAGAATCTGAATAGGATTTCGTCGCATTCCTGTCCATTCAACTGTTCGATGGACATGACCTAGTGATACATCAACATCAACAATTCTTTCTCCATCAATATGGAACTCAAACTGTACGGGTTCTTTTAAAGCGGGATGAATAGGACCAATCGGGATCTGATAAGTAGTGGTGGTTGGTGTTGTTTGGTTTTTCATTTTTTCACCTCATGTAAATTACGAGCCATTTTTTCAGCTCCGGATTTATCTCGACGCCAGGGATACATTCCTTCTGGAAAGTCTTTTGAAATAAACACGCGACGGTCCTTGGGAATGTTTTTTACTTTAATTCCAAGCATCTCTTGTTTTTCCTGCTCAGCAATTAACGCACCTGGGATGAGATCAGTTATTGTATCAATTGTTGGATCAGATTTTGGTAAAGGAACCGTTACATTAAGGGTGACTTCCTTTCCATTGTTACCATAGAAAAGACAAAAATGATTGACAATATATATTGTATCATCAATTTGATAGCCGGATGATACCGCAAAATGTGGATATTTTTCAATTGTAATAAGATGTTTTACTAATTCTTTATACTGTTCCCGTGGGATAGTTACCCATACTTGAGCTATTTCATTTTTTTTCAATCCATACGAAAAATGCTCAATACGTACATCTTTAATAGTTCCTTTGAAGGTTTCTTTTAAAGAGTCAACTAAAGCTTCGGCAGTCATATTCTTTGTAGTCATTGTTTTCCCTCCAAGGTTTCTAGTTTTAACCATGCTTTTGCTACACCATTAATAATATTTTCCGGACGAGGTGGACACCCAATAACATGAATGTCAACCGGGAGAATATTATCTATTGGTCCGACAAGATTATACGATTCAAAAAATACATCACCGGTATTTCCGCAATTTCCAACACAGATCACAGCTTTTGGTTCCGGTATTTGTGCATAAGCTCGCTTCACCTTGTCAACAAGTTGTCGTGTAACAGGTCCAGTTACTAAAAGTGCATCTGCATGTCGTGGTGATCCTACTAATTTAATACCAAATCGCTCAGCATCATAACGTGGACATAGAGCAGCTATAATCTCAATATCACAGCCATTGCATGACCCTGAGTTTATATGATATACCCATAATGCACGTCGAAATGCGGTAGGTAATCCCTTTGCCATAGAACACTTCCCCTACTAAGTCGCTGTGTAGGCTGTAAACTGATGGACTATTAAAAAGTTCCGGCTTTTATCCCTGTTAGCATATACGCGGGATCGGATCACCCAAAGGTTTATGCACAATACGTTGTCCACCAACCTCAGTCTTGAGGACAACCCCTCTTACTTGTGATGTTGCGTGACCGATTATCGACGCTTTTTTACCTTGTGGATGTTTTCGTAAGACCTGTAAAACATCATCTGCTTTTTCTGGTATTACAGCCAATACAACTTTTCCTTCATTTCCAATTTCAAGGGGATCATAACCAAGAAGATCGCAAGCTGCTTGAACACCATGTAATATTGGTATTTTTTCTTCGTCAAGAATGATACCAATTCCAGATTTTTCACAAAATTCATTAACTGTATTTGCTAATCCGCCTCTGGTTGGATCTTTTGCCGCAACAATACCACCGGCTTTAGAGAGTGCTTGTTTTAATAGTCTATTTATTGGAGCAATGTCTGATGATATTTTCGTTTCAAAACCATATCCTTCTCGATAAGATAGAAGTGCAATACCGTGTTCACCAATGGAACCCGAAAGGATTAGTACATCACCATCACGTACATTACGATCAAGCAACCAACGGTAGTGATGTTTTCGATATCTTGTTACTTGTTTAAAATTATTATCAAGTATGGCGTTTCGACGACCAATACCGCTAGTATTAATCATGAACTGTTGTAGAGCACCATGTTCAACAACCTTAGTATCACCAGTTACAATCGGTACCCCAGCAAATTGCGCAGTGGCTGTCATACTCGAAATGATGCGATCGAATAAATCAAAAGGTAATCCCTCCTCGATTAGAAATCCAGCTGATAACGCCCTAGGTTCTGCTCCCAATACAGCTACATCATTTACAGTTCCCGCTACCGCGAGAGAACCAATATCCCCCCCAGGAAATTCAAGGGGCTTGACCGTATGCGAATCAGTAGAAAAAACAATATCATCAACAACCGCTGCATCATCGAGACTACTTAATGGAACCTCAACACCCTTTGATGATTTGATAGAACCAAATTGTGTTAGAATATGATGTTTGATAAGGCGATCCATATGCTCGCCTCCAGCACCTTGCGATAGTTCAATGCTTTTTGACATATTAACCCCAGTATGTTTTAAGTCATGTTTGGCGATAGCGTAGGTTTATTTATAGTCTATGGCAATTCGCACTACTTTCCCATGTGGCAAGATGTTGCGCTTTCAATAATTAATTTTGGATTTATTCTAACTCTGATTCCAGCGATTTTTCGTAATTTTCAAATGAAAAATGCTGCAAGTCAATCAATAATAACCTATTGTTCAACCGCAATTCTTCTAACCATTATGGTTTTTGTGCTTTATACCTTGGAATTATGGTTTAGCAGTATTTCAACTACAGGTACTGCTATAATGTGGTATATTCTTACTTATCAAAAACTAAAATATCTATAAAAAATAAGGAACTGGACGATATGAAGGTGGTTATTCTATGTATTGGAAATCGGTTAGGGGGCGATGATGGGATTGGCCCCTATATTGCTGACCACCTTCCTAGCGCGAACAACAGGTGGATTATTGATTGTGGAGTTGCCCCAGAGAATTATACCTCTATTGTTAGACAACAAAAACCAGACTTGGTAATTTTAATTGATGCTGTGGATATGCATCTCCCACCAGGTAGTATACGAAATATTCCTGCAGATCATATAGGTACAATGCATATCAGTACCCATAATATTCCCCTTTCAGTGTTAATAAAATATCTAAAAACTTTTACCAATGATGTTCTTCTTATTGGAATTCAACCAGAGACTATGAATGGTTCACTTACACTAACGCTTAAAAAAAGCGGTGATAAACTCATCAAAATAATAGATCAAATGAATATATCAAAAATTCAACATCTCTCCTAGTCAAAGCCTTTTTATAGCTATAACAGGTGCCGCCACTGTGGTATTATGGGAGAAATGAAAAATTCAGTTAATAGTGTTATGCAGATGATGGAAGAACACTCAAAACATCAACCTGAAACCATTCGTCATTTTAAAGCCTTCATGGGATCTGTACTAAAAGAAGGTATTTTAGATACAAAAACGTAAGAACTCATCGCCATAGGAACTTCGATAACAGCCCGGTGTAAATATTGCATTGCCATTCATGTCAACAAAGCCATTTAGGCTGTTGCAACACGCGAAGAAATTATGGAGGCAGCCACTGTTGTTATGTTCATGGGTGGTGGACTTGCAATGACCTAAGTTGTTGAGGTTAAAAAAGCTGTTGATGAATATCTTCCCGAAGAGTAACTTCAAAGGATCTAATAGGGATATTGTTTTCCAAGCACTTCAGTTGAGGCCAAAGCCGCTATAGCCCCCTCAGCACATGCAGTTATTACTTGACGGAGACCACCGGTAATATCTCCTGCCGCATAGACCCCTTGGATATTCGTGCGTTGCTGTTTATCTACCAAGATATATCCCGTCTCATCTAGCTTGACACCGAGATCTTTTGCTATTGAATTCTGCGGTTCTTCACCTATCGAAATAAACACTCCATCAACCTTCATCAGTGAAGATTCACCATTTTTAGTATTATTAATCGCAAGTGATTCCACTCGATCGATTCCGTTAATCTGTGAAACATGTGTGTTAAACATGATATTAATCCCTTTATTATGTGCATTATCTTGATATGCCTTTTCTGCACGAAGCAGATCTCGTCGATGAATTATTGATACTTCCTTACACCCAATTTGTTTAAGATAGATTGCTTCAATAACTGCTGAATTTCCCCCGCCAATAACTGCTACATTTTTTCCTTTGAAAAAAAAGCCATCACATGTTGCACAATATGATACTCCTTTACCCTGTAGTTTCTTTTCACCGGGTACATTTAATTTTCGGTATTCGGTTCCCATGCATAATAATACTGCTTTGACAGAATAATTTTTTTCACTAGTTTGTATTTCAAATAGGCCATTTTTTTTTTTAATTTTTTTTACATTCTCCATGAATTGTATCTGGGCATATTTACTTGCATGCTGTCGCATTTTTTCAGATAAATCAGCACCAGATATTGATTCAAACCCTGGATAATTCTCAATATTTGGAGATAATACTACTAAACCACCGCCTCCTTTTTTATCAAAAATAATGGTATTAATACCTGCTCGAACCGCATAAATTCCAGCGCTATACCCCGCTGGACCGGCACCTATAATCGCTAACTCATAATCCATATATACAAATCCGTATAAGTTATGGAAAAACCATATTCTTAAACCCCTTTTAAGCCATTTCTTTGAAATCTATTTAAGCCCTCGTAGTTCACATGTCTGAAAAAATGGTGTAATAGTTTCACAAATTTCTTTGAGATATACTGAAGTATAGGGTTCTTGAATTGGATAATTCTTGTTTAGCTGAGGGACATTATGCTTGTATTGTTGCAGATAATATCGTTTAGCACCTTTCAACCATTGTGCTATACTGAGGATATCCTCTTTGGTTAGAAGTTTAGGTATAATGGTTGTTCGAAATTCATAATCTACTGCTTTTTCTTTAATGATTTTTATCGATTGCTCAATTTTTTTTATATCAACTCTATACCCAGCTAATAAAGCATATTTCTCTGGTGGTGCTTTGATATCCATAGCAACATAATCAATAAGCTGATGATCGATCAAATTCTCCAACTGTTTTGGATACATGCCATTAGTATCAACTTTGACAAGAAATCCCATTTTTTT
>JAHJFH010000173.1 GCA_018824925.1 Thermoplasmatota archaeon | reverse complement strand
CCAGGAATGTTCCATTTCCATTGTTTAACTTCTTTGCTATAGTTTAGCTCCCCCATGGGTCCTTCAACCTCCACTAGAGTAGGTATGCGTGATTATGAGATAACTGGTTATGTTTTCTATTTAAGTAGACTGCTGGAGATAACCATTCGTTGGACTTCTGATGTGCCTTCATAGATTTCTGTGATTTTTGCATCGCGGAATAATCGCTCAACCGTGTATTCTTTTGTGTACCCATAGCCACCATGGATTTGTAATGCTTTATTGGCGACTTCGTTTGCGGTTTCTGATGCAAAAAGTTTTGCCATTGCTGCTTCTTTGCTATACCGTTCTCCTTTATCTTTGACGTAGCATGCATTAAGGTAGAGAAATCGGGAGGCCTCTATTTTTGTGGCCATGTCTGCGATCATCCATTGTATTGCTTGGAATTTTGCTATGGGTCGACCGAATTGTTCACGCTGTTTGGAATATGTTATGCTTTCTTCAAGAGCTGCTTGGGCGATACCGACGGCTTGTGCGGCGATACCAATTCGTCCACCATCAAGTGTTGATAAAGCGATTTTAAAACCGTCGCCTTCCTTACCGAGGAGGTTTTCTTTGGGGACTTCCATGTTTTCAAAGATCAGTTCAGATGTTCGAGAGGCATTTATACCAAGTTTTTCAAAGATACTGCCGACTTTGAATCCTTTCATATCATTTTCTACGATAAAGGCACTGATTCCTTTGGGTCCAACTGATTTATCAGTGACAGCAAAAACGATAATAATTCCTGCGTCCGCCCCACTAGTGATAAAGGTTTTGTCACCGTTAACAATGTATTTATTTCCCTTTAAAACCGCTGTAGTTGCCATTGCACCTAAATCTGATCCAGCATTTGGTTCAGTAGCAGCGAAAGCACCAATTTTTTTTCCTGAGGCAAGAATAGGAAGATATTTCTTTTTTTGCTCCTCGGTACCATATTTCATGATTGGCCAGGCAACAAGTGAATTATGAACAGAGGTAATTACACCTGTTGAGGCATCTTTTCTGGAAATTTCCTCAACAACAGTAGCGTAACTAATCGTATCAAGACCTGCTCCCCCATATTCTGTCGGAATAATGATGCCAAGAAGTCCCAACGAAGCCATTTTTTTCAGAATTTCCGTGGGATATTCTTCTTTTTTATCAAGTTCAGCAGCAACTGGTGCGATTTCTTTTTCAGCAAATTCCCGCACCATATTTCTGATCATTTTTTGTTGCTCATTTAATTCCAGTTGCATGGGGTCTGGAATCAAGCCAATAAACATAAATCTTTCTATCTTTGGCTCTACGAGAAACATGAGGAAAGACATATAATAAAGCGACGTATTTACAACACCCACTCATGCCATTAGAACACGGAAGAATTCAGATATATACTGGGGCGGGCAAAGGAAAAACCACAGCCGCAATTGGCCTTGGTGTCCGCGCAACCGGCCATGGGCTAAAGGTGTATTTGATTCAATTCATGAAAGGACGACGATATGGTGAACTCAACAGCATCGAAAAACTACCCTTATTTACCCTGAAACAATTTGGAAGAGATGAGTTTGTCTCCAAAAAAAATCCAGAGAAAATAGATATAGATTTTGCACAACAAGGACTTGCTTTTGCAAGAAAAATTATTTCCGAAGGAAAACATGATGTCATCATCCTTGATGAAATCAATGTCGCACTTGATTATAAACTCATTACCCTAGAATCTGTCTTACAACTCCTTGAAAATAAACCAAAACACGTCGAAATTATACTTACCGGGAGATATGCTCCACCAGAATTAGTCAAATATGCAGATTTAGTCTCAGAGATCTGTGAAATAAAACACCCCTACACTAACGGTGTACTCAGTCGAAAAGGAATTGATTGGTGATTAGAAAACAAAAGGGGGACTATCTTTATGGATGAAAAAAACACAAAAAAAATGCTTAGCGCTGCAAAAAAAAGATGGAAAGACACAACCTTACAGCAGACACTTACAAAAAATTCTGAACGAATAAAAAGTTTTCACAATTTATCCAATAAAGAAATAACTACTCTTTATACCCCTGATGATATCCATAAAGACGATTATCTCGCTAACCAAAATTTCCCTGGACAATTTCCCTTCCTTCGTGGTATCCATCCTAATTTGTACAGAGGTCGATTATGGACTATGCGTCAATTCGCTGGTTTTGGTTCTGCGGAAGAAACAAACCAACGATACAAATACCTACTCGATCATGGTGAAACCGGGTTAAGTGTAGCATTTGATTATCCCACGTTATATGGATATGATACAGATCATCCATGTGCTCGAGGGGAATTTGGAAAATGTGGTGTTGCGGTATCATCTCTAAAAGATATGGAAATACTCTTTAGTGGAATCCCTGTAGATACCATCACTACATCTATGACGATTAATGGCCCTGCAGCAATTATCTGGGCGATGTATATCGCAAATGCTGAAAAACAACATATTAGTAAAAAGATTAATGGGGGAACAATTCAAAACGATATTCTTAAGGAATACATTGCACAAAAATCATATATATTCCCACCAGAGCCCTCTATGCGTCTCATCGTTGACACATTTGAATATGGATTTAAAGAAATACCTCGCTGGAACACTATAAGTATTAGCGGATATCATATTCGAGAGGCAGGATCAACAGCAATACAAGAACTTGCGTTTACCCTTGCTGATGGATTAGAATATGTGAAGGCTGCAACAGCACGAGGGCTTGATATAGATGCCTTTGCTCCCCGATTAAGTTTCTTTTTTAATGCCCATAATGACTTATTTGAGGAAATCGCTAAATATCGAGCAGCACGGCGCATATGGGCACAGGAACTGAAAAAAATGGGGGCAAAAAAAGACCGATCCCTATTGATGAGATTTCATACCCAGACTGCGGGATGTTCACTTAGTGCACAACAACCAGAGATAAATATTGTACGCGTGACTATTCAGGCCCTAGCAGCAGTACTTGGTGGCACACAATCATTACATACAAATTCAATGGATGAAGCCTTAGCACTTCCCTCCGAAAAAGCAGTACGCATCGCCTTACGGACGCAACAAATCATTGCTGAAGAAAGTGGGGTAACCTACACCGTTGATCCCCTTGGTGGATCATATTATGTCGAATGGTTAACCGATATGATGGAAGAAGAAACCTACCGATATTTTGATCGCATAGAACGCCTTGGAGGGGTAATACCCGCGATAGAAAAAGGATTTTTCCAACGTGAAATCGCTGAAAGTGCATATCGTTATCAAAAAGAAATTGATAACCATGAGCGAATAATCGTTGGAGTTAATGACTATCAACTTGATGAAACTATTGGTATCCCTATTCTAAAAATGGATGAAAAAGGTGAGGAACGGCAGATTAACCGCTTAAAAAAACTCCGAAAAAACAGGGATAATCAAAAGGTACGTGAACGGTTGGATCAACTAAGAAAAGCAGCTGAGAAGGACCACAATCTCATGCCATTCATACTTGCCTGTGTTAAAGAATATGCTACATTAGGTGAAACCTGTCAGGTTCTCCGTGATGTCTTCGGAGAATACCAAGAACTTGCTATTTATTAATAATAAAAAATATGAGGATAGAAATCATGGGAAAAATAAGAGTATTAGTAGCAAAACCTGGTCTTGATGGGCATGACCGTGGAGCAAAGATTGTTGCTCGTGCATTACGTGATGCAGGAATGGAAGTAATCTATTCAGGACTTCATCAGACCGCTGACCAAATAATTACCACCGCTATCCAGGAAGATGTCCATGTTATTGGTTTAAGTTTACTTTCAGGTGCCCATATGACATTATTTGTTGATGTGGCAACATTAGCAAAGAAGCATGACCTACAAAACGTGCTTATTATCGGTGGCGGGATTATCCCTGAGGATGATATTCCAGCATTAAAAAAAGCGGGAATTTCAGCGGTTTTTGGACCAGGAACCCCTGTTGAAAAAATTGTTGAATATATTGAAACGTATGTGAAACGATGAAAACCGTGGAACAACAGATTTTAGCGGGTGATCAGCAAGCAATCGCGCGTCTTATTACTGCTGTTGAAAATAATTCTCCAGTTGCAATTGATGTCATGCGTTCGTTACATCGGCATACCGGTCATGCCCACATTATTGGAGTCACTGGGGTGATGGGTGGTGGTAAAAGTTCCCTTATCTATAAACTCAGCTCAGTCATGCGAAAAAAGGGTCTCAAGATTGGTATTATTGCGATAGACCCAACAAGTCCCTTCACTGGTGGTGCGTTATTAGGTGATCGGATACGCATGGGTGAGTTATCAGATGATCCTGATGTTTTTATTCGAAGTATGGGTACCAGAGGTATGCTGGGGGGTCTTTCTGGTGCTGTATATGATGTTATTGAAATTCTTGATGCCGCGGGAAAAGATGTCATTCTTATCGAAACTGTTGGTGTTGGTCAGGCTGAAGTAGATATTGTAAAAGTAGCTGATACCACGATTGTATTATTAGTCCCTGGTTTAGGTGATTCCATTCAAACCATTAAGGCGGGGTTAATGGAAATTGCTGATATCTTTGTGGTCAATAAGGCAGATAAACCAGGTGCTGATCAAACTGTTGCTGAGTTAGAGTCTTTTTTGGATGTATATGCCCCTACCGTAAGTCAAAGAAAACCTGTTATTGTGTCTACGTCAGTGAAAGAAAATATGGGTTTTGAGGATCTGCATGAGCAGATTCAGCTCCATTATATGTTTTTACAGAAGAATGAGAAGGTTGTTGAGAAACGGAAAATTCGTTATGAGGTTGTATTGGTAGAAATTATTAGGAAGCGACTGATGGGTTTGATTTATGATCAGAAACGATTAACACAGACTGTTGATCAATTAGTTTCTGATGTGGTGCAGCGAAAACTGGATCCTTATACGGCTGCGGATACTATTTTTTCTTCATTAATTAAATAAAAGAAAAAAAAGTAGGGTGGGTGTTGTTGTTTGTTTTTACTTTTTCTTATTTGATGTGTCTTCGATATATAGATACCCGGTTTTGAAGAGTATGACTATAGCAACTATGATTATGATGGCGATTAATAGGATGATAAATGCGAAGGGGAATCCTTCATCTTGTTTTGGTTCGGTATAGATAGATAGTTCGTGGGTGGCTGGGTCGTAGATATATTCATTGACACCATCATTGTCAATATCGAGGAGAAGTTTTCCATCTTTTATAGTAATTTGCATGGATTCTTCGGTGTAGGGATTGTAGAGGGTATCAAAGATACCATCGCCATCTGTGTCAATAAGGTAGTAGGTTGTCCCCTCAATTTGTAGTGTTATGACATCATCAGTGTTTTTGGGATTTGAGCCTAGTAAGGTTTCAACATCGTCATCTAAACCGTCGTTATCATCATCAGGATCTCCAATGTAACCTCCATCGGGTGAATCGTCATCAGGGATACCATCTTTATCAAAATCATTAGGTCCATCATCTGGGTTGGTTTCACTGGTGCCATATGCTTCTTCGAGGATGTCACTCCAGCCATCACCATCGGTATCTAGAAATACTGTTACACTGGAGGTTACCGTATCGGTTAGAGCATCGTTGTCTTTAACGGTTAATGTGACGGTGTATTCTCCTTCATTGGGATAGAGATGTGTTGGTGATGCTGTATAGCCTTTGCTTCCATCACCAAAGTCCCAGGTATAGTTGACAATGGTTCCATCAGGATCATAGCTTTTTGAGCCATCAAAGTGTACTAATCCTGATGTTAGACCAATATATGGTCCATTGGCATTTGCTATTGGAACAGATTTTCCTACTCCAGTGATTGTGACTTGTGCTGTGGCGGTTGCGGTTGCCCCTG
>JAHJFH010000172.1 GCA_018824925.1 Thermoplasmatota archaeon | reverse complement strand
CTACAACACCATCTATGGTATACGAAAACCATTTCAATGGAAATGGCTCGGAACCATTTTCGACACACCTGAAGTCACGCTATCCTGCGCTGAACCCAAATACCGCACGATCCTTGCCGATATCAAACTCGCCCTGAGCATTATATACGTTATAATCGACGACATCGCTGAGGTAAAACAAGATTACGAAACCCTCAAAAAAATGATGATAGTCCTACAAAAACCACCATCTGAAACCACTGATGATGACCCCGGGATCATGCTCACTCAGATGATCTGGACATTCGTCCATAACGAAATACACTCCCTCCCACGATACCATGAGTTCAATAACCTTTTCACCTATGATTTCAAACAAGTATTGAACTCAGCGGCATATGCTTATCTGATCAATATACAACCGGAAATCATTAACACCACTGAGCTGAACATGTATGATAGTCATGGGATGCTCGTTTACGTTCTCAATGGAGTTGATCTGATGGCATCTCCCACATTTGAAACACGGGAACTCGCCCAGCTTCGAACCATATTCTGGCATGCGCAACAGATGGCACGGATTGGCAACTGGCTGGGAACATGGAAACGGGAACTCCTCGAACATGATTACAGTTCAGGAGTCATCGGATATGCTCTTGAGGAACATATAGTGGATCTAACTGATCTCAACCACTTGCCATCTGAACACATCATGATGAAAATAAATACTTCCGGCATCCTTGATCATCTCACGGATACATGGAGACACCATTACCAGATCATATATGACATGAAAACCGATATGCATAGCGTCGATATAGCACAATATCTGGAGGGATTGTTTTTTGTCCAACAATATCATCTTTATGGAGAAGGAAACATTTGACCTGCTGAAAGTTTCGCACTCTTGGATTTTACAAAACACGCATAATAGTAGTAACTCTATGATATCAAGCAGAATATGCTCTGAGAAATCTTGTTTTTGAATAGGAGGAGGGATGATGGGGGATTCTTTTGATTTTTTTTTAAACGGGAGGAGCCGCACAGACCCGTATTTCATGATTTCTGCTGAATCCCTGAGCATCCTCTGAAACCATAGATACGGGATGATGATTATATTTTTTTTAACATATAATGGTTTTAATACCGACCTAAAACCAGTAAATGGTTTTGAATCAACGCAAAATATTAAATAATTTGTTATGTATATATCATTAATTTTCGATTAGGGAATGGATGCACAAGAGTCATGATAACAATTTTTCATATAATGGGAAAAAATAGGGGAAATGTTAGAATACTCTGTCAGCAGAATAGATGAGTCATAGAAAAGGTAATGATGCGACAAAAGCATGATCAAAGGATGTTGAATATCGGGCATACGGCTGATGCTTCCATTGAGGAACAGGTGAATCGTCTTCAGTTGATAGCGAATAACACTGAGGATGTTATCCTGCAGGCAAGCCTCAGCAGCCGTATTACTTTTATGGGAGCCTCCTGTTATCCCATCACGGGTTATACTCCTGAGGAGGTTATTGGACGGAGTTTTACCGAATTCGTACCTAAAAAGGAGTTGCCTAAATATTTTATGAGGATCAAGGACCTGGTTGTTGGCAAAAACGTCAATGATTTCGAAACCTATATTCTTCATAAGAATGGCTATCCTATTCCGGTGGAATTTTCGGGTAAACTCATTGGTGAGGGTAACAAGAAATTTATTAATGCGGTGATGCGGGATATTTCGAAACGAAAACAGGTGGCACAAGAGTTAAAGGAGCTTAATGACCGGTTGGAACATATGGTTCGTGTTCAGAAATCTGAATTGCATGAGGCAAATAACCGATATCGGCTGATAATGGAATATGCAAGTGATTTGATTGCTACCGTGTCCTATGATAATGATATGAGGTTTATTTATGTCAGCCCTTCACATAAAGAAGAACTGGGGCATCCAATGAAGCATCTGGTCGGATCCTCGTTATTTGAGTATATTCATGAGGAGGATACGGAAAAACTCTCCCAGGTACGTAACTATTTATTGGATCATAAGTTCAAAGGGTTGATCACGGGTACTCTCAAGGCGCAATATTTGGATTTACGGATACGGGATATGCATGGTTCATGGCATGATATTGAAATGTCGTTGACCCCTCTTGATAGTGAAATTGTGTTGATATCTAGGGATATCACGGAGCGGAAAAGAAGTGTGGAGGAAATTCAGCGGAAAAATGTTGAGTTGCAGGAACTTGATGCGTTGAAGACAGCGTTTCTGAATACGACGAGTCATGAACTTCGGACACCGATGACGATGGTTAAAGGTTATGTTGAGATGTTGGCTAGCGGGATTTTGGGGTCGGTGAATGCGGATCAGCGTAAAAGTCTGGATGTGGTGTTGCGGAATATCGATCGTTTGAATCGGTTGGTGCAGGATATTTTTGATATTTCTGGTTTGGAGTCCCATACGATGAGGTTTCAACCGAAATCTACTGATGTGGGGAAATTGGTTGAACAGACTGTTGAGACTATGTGGCATTTTGCCCAAGGAAAATCAATTAGAATTGATACAACTGTTTCAAACGGATTATCAGAAATTGTGGTTGATGGTGATCGGATTCAGCAGGTGTTGATGAATTTGTTGGATAATGCTATTAAATTTTCTCCTTGTGATTCGGAGATTTCTGTCAATGTTGGGAGGGCTGATGATGTTGTGGTGTTTGAGGTGCGGGATTGTGGTTGTGGCGTGCCTCCTAATGAGGTGAATAGGATTTTTGAATCGTTTTATCAGGTTGATTATGGTGTAGATCGGAGATATAATGGGATTGGTCTTGGGTTGGCTATTTGTCGGGGTATTGTGGGTTGTCATGGGGGTAAGATTTGGGTTGAGAATTGTGTGGGGGGTCGGGGGTGTGTTTTTCGGTTTACCCTTCCTGTGAATCCTGTTATAACGTAAGGATGATTTAAGTATGAAGCTTTTGTGATGATTTATTTGAAATAGAATCTCATAGTAATGTCTTGATTTATCTCTTATAATGGTTTTCAGAAGTATACATATCATAAATCTGATATTGAGATAATACCTCATCCCATATCGCTACCTCATCAATCAAACCATCCGAGTATATTCCTGCTTGTCGTCCGATGTACAAATTAGAGGCTGTATTTTCCATAGCAACATATGACCCGCCAAAATAATCCATATCATCGACCTGGGCGCCATTGACATACAATTTGAATCCGCTGTTACTCCCACTGCCATCATAGGTACCAACAACATGGTACCACCGATTATTCTGCAACATCTCTGTACTTTTTCTCCCTATCCATGCACCCTGAGAGTGGTCAAGAGTGTAAAAATGCAGATATCCATCGCCGACCATTCGCAAATCAAACTCCCGATTAATGGGATATTCATCCTTACCAAATATTATGAAATTATTCCGGTCCTCCATATAAATCCACGCAGCAACTGAAAAAGAATAGTCAAAGCTACCTTTACCGAAGGAGAGCGTTTCATTATCCGGAATCTCCACATAATCATTGATCCCAT
>JAHJFH010000171.1 GCA_018824925.1 Thermoplasmatota archaeon | reverse complement strand
GGATATCTCATTTATGAAGGTGGTGTAGATATTACTCCACCCGTGACCACTTGTCAACTTGAGGGTTTGATGACTGGTGATGAGTATTATGATGAGGTGACGGTAACGCTCACTGCAATTGATGATCTTTCTGGTGTGAATTATACGATGTATAGAATTGATGACGGATCATATACTGAATATGGTGGTCCATTTGTTGTGTCGTCTCTTGGAAATCATACGGTGTATTTTTATTCAGTTGATATGGCAGGTAATATCGAAGATGAAAAAACATGTTCGTTTACTATTATCTGTCCGATTGAAATTGAGATCCAGTCAGGTCTTGGGTTTAAGGTAACAGTGCGTAACATTATTGATAAGCCTCTGTATAATCTTTCGTGGTTGATTGACCTTGATGGTGGGTTGGTTATATTAGGCAAGCATTCTTCAGGAGAAATTGATGAGATTGCTGCTGGTGCTTCGACGCAAATAAGTTCGGGTTTGATTATTGGTATTGGGCGTACAACAATCCGGTTTGAGGTTGAGTGTGCCAAGGCCGAAGTCAATGTATTCTTGTTATTGTTTTTCATAATAATTCCACCTCTTAGTAGGTAACTCAACTACTCCCTTTTTTTTCTTTTTTTGATAAGAATCGTACCATAATATATTATAAGAACTAGAGCAACCATTTTGGTATGAGTAACGTAATTGATGACTATCGTGAAAGCGAATTGTCTGATGCGTGGCGGCGTATAGAACGTCGAAAAAAATAATACTCCTTTCTTTTCCTCATTTTTTTTTATTTTTTTAGATATGTTTATAATTGTTGTACTTGTTTTTCGGTATGGAGGCGTTCTTATGAAACATGTTCGTAAAATGATAGTTGGTGTAGTGTTTAGTCTTATCTGCGGTGGTATGATGATGACTGTTGAGGCTGTTGAACAGACTATTTCTGATCCATCTGGGGATGTGTATTATCTTCCAGGTGATGGTGGTGATGTGCAAATGAATATTGCGACACAACCGGATATTGATATTGTTGCTGTGAGCTATGAGACCGCAAGTGATTTTGTGACGATTTCGGTAATGGTACTGGGGGACATTCGGGTTTCTTTACAATATTTGTATTATGGTGAATATATGAGTGCTGATGCGCTGTATCAATTTACCTATAAGAATGGTACCATAAATGCGATGGTTGAGACGGATGATTCGAAACTTCCGGTGGATACTGATGTGCAGATACATGGAAATACGGTAGGTGTTACGTTTGCTTTGGCAACAGCAGATACGAGTTTGGTAGAATTATATGCATATGGGCATTATTATCCAGAGTATCTTGAGGATCCTGTGCAGATGATGATGGGTTCGAAATATATTGATACCACTGAAGATAGTGATGCTGATGTAGATCCAAATGGTGGGTCATCTGATACTCAAGTGCCGGATGGAAATACACCTGGTTTTGAATTTAGTCTTCTCATAATGATGATTCTCGTTGTTGGTTTGATTTGGAAAAAGAAAAAATGATTTGGGTGGTATCACCCACTATATTTTTTTTAATACAACATTTGGTTAAGAATTGTTGCAAGTCGTGGGAAGCGGGTGCAGAGGTTGTGGATGATCTGTTCAAAGATACTCGCGATATAAGTATTTCGAAGGGGCATAGTGATAGAGAGATGTCCCCAATCGCCTTCAGCATCATGGATGTCTTTTGCTTTGGCGCGGATGAGATAGGTACCGACGTTGGTCCATGAGTGTTGGAGGATTATTTCGTCACCTGATGTATATGAGCCGGTCCATCCGGTGGTGGTTTCATCACCCCAGTCAACATAGAGGTAGAAATTGTCGCTATCAGGGTCGGTACAGGAGACGGAGTAGGTGTAGGTGATTCCAGCTCTACCGCGAACATATCCTCCGATGAGAGGGATATCTGGTGGGAGATTGGTATCGGTTTGGGTGGTGAACTCCCAGACGATGCCGGGTGTGGTTTCATCATGATTGTCCCAGGCGATTATCTGCCAATAATAAATAGTACCTAAGCTGAGGTTTCCGGGAGTATAGTCGGTGGTGGTTTGGTTTGCAATGATTTTAGTTGGTGGGTTGGTGGCGCCAAAACAAACATCGTAGGTGACGGTGTCACCTACGTCTGGGTCGCCTCCAGTCCAGTTTAGTGTTGGTTTGAGTGGTACATTGGTTGCTTGGTGTGCGGGGTAGGGGTCTGAGGGTGTGTGTGGTGGATGGTTTTGAGGAGCTTCGGTAGTAAATTCCCACAGAGGTCCAATGGCGCTTGCGCCGTGGTTGTCCTCAGCGATGATAAACCAATAGTAGGTAGTG
>JAHJFH010000170.1 GCA_018824925.1 Thermoplasmatota archaeon | reverse complement strand
CTGTCTTCACTTTCGTTTGTATCAAATTCTATGAGATGTATTTTTCCCTCTGTTTGGTTTGCTAATCCAATCGAATAATCATTTATTAACACAAGTTCCCTTCCAAAGTTTTGTTCTATTTTATTAATATTTTTATCCATTATCACATATGATATGGGAATTTGTATGATGTCAAGAAATGCATCGAGACCTATGCTCGCTACCTTTTGCCAATGATCACTACTTCCTTTAGGCCATTCTGATGTAATATTTTTCGTTAGGTCTCCGCAAATTAGTTTTGGTAATGGATAGAATTCTGTGAGTGGAATTGTTGCAGATGATGTTGCGTTTCTAAAAAATAATCCACATGAGAGGATGTCTGTTTTATTGTTTGCCCTACGTACAATTGTACTATTTTCTCCATTGTAACTATTATCTCCAGCAGGTTCTTTAAATATGGTAACATCTAGATTTTTTGTGCATTCATTCATCCAATTATAGATCAAATCCGCAGCATATAACGAGCCGTTACTTCCGAAATATCGGCCTTTTGGTATATTATTGGTTAGGTTATAATGCACGATTTTTGAGAGATTATCAAGAACCGTGTCATGAACCCAGTCATAGTCCAATTCTCCAGTGTAATATCCTGTTGCACTTACTATAGTCTGATTAATTGGTATTATCAGTGTTGATAGTGTCATCAATAGCCCTATAATTATCACAAAACCTTTTCTTTTAATAATGATTCCTCCAATAACAATATCAATCAATTCATTAAAATAACTTATGAAATAATGTTACATTCGTTAAATACACATGATTTCATAGAAACTTCAGAGCAAAAGATTTATATTTTCGTTATGCATTATATATTTTGATTTATATGCGGAGAGGAAAATATAAGTTGATTTCTGCAGTGATGCCACTCGCATTGGTTTTATGTTGTTTATCAATGGTTGGTGTCGAAGCTGATGTTGAGTATACGGAATCAATTGACGGATTACCAGACCTTATTGTTAAGGATATAATTTTGCATTCGAGCCATACACCGGGTGACATATTATTTAGTGCGAGAGTCAGAAATATCGGAGATGCCACCTCCGGAGAAAAAATAGATTTGAAATTATTAGTAACCCAGAACCTCTTTGGATTAATACCAATTAAGGTTATAATTAACAATGAGATTCAATATTTTGTCAGTGGAGGTATCAAACCCGGCAATTATATTGATTTAATCTTTACAGGAGATGGTGCTCTACCGGATTTCGGATTTATAAAATTTAGATGCACAGTTAATCCAAACAAAACCGTTCAAGAAAATAATTATATTAATAATGGCGATAATGAATTAATGTTTACTGTTTTTGGATTATGGTTTAGTAAGGACACTCTTGATTCAATTTTTAATAATTAACAACAGTACAGAAGGTTACTATTGTAGCCAGTTTCCCTCGATGATCTTCTAATCGAAGATATCATGTGTCTATTTGTTGGTTGTTTTAATCCTGATTATTCGATATGTGATATCCCGAATTAAGTTTCTCCTGGTCACACCGTATAATCAACCAGCATTCATCACCAGGAAGGCTATCAACCATCGGGAACACACGAACAGTTGCCATCGTCGACCAGAGCTCCCGTCGTTCCGTATCACGAATGAACACACGATGCCATTGACTTTTATTCAGCTGTTCCTTAAGATCTTCGACATGGATAGAATCTGCCCCTACTGCTTTCATCCGTGTCGGCGTACGTCCACGAGCACCTTCTTTCCGCTCCGATCCGTATCTCTGGACGTTCTAACCAAACAAGCGTATCACATCGAATATCAGCAATATAGAACATACCACTCTTATCAATTTGATCACGAAGCCAGACTATCCTTCCCATAAAAACAATCAATCCCAATCCACCAGAAAGGGACATGATTATTTTTTGCATGGAGGATCATCTCCCAGGCCAACTCAATCTTCGTCTTAAATACAACATCATCTGGTACACCACATTTCGTACGACGTATCTGATCCTCAGTCCATTTCCTTGGGAGATATAACCGTTCATCAATCAACGTCCGGTACGGCCCGTTATTATACCCAAGGAATACACCAACCTGACAATTCGCAATCTTTCCCAGTCGACCGCAATACTGTCGTTGCACACCAACAGAATCGTTTCCCTGCTTTGGAAAACAAGATTCATCAACATGAAGAGCACCATTCTTTCTATCACCAATATACCGAGTAACATCACGTTGTATATGATCAAGCACTGGTTCATGCTCCCATGGAGAATCAGAGATAAAATGCGTCAAAGACTGATTATTACAACCAGGGACATTCTTCGCATAACTACACATCGTACCATCTCCTTTCTCCAACAACTTCCCTTGCAGATATTGAAACGACTGCTTGACAACATTCCGGGTTTTACTTACAAAATGTGAGAGATATCCACAATGAAGTCGGGTAAGTCTATCTAGAGATTCATCTAAATCTTTTACGCATAAACGAAACCTCATACCGCATCCCATCCACTCCTATCTATGTTAATTGAAGAAAAGAAGATAGAGGTTAAAATAAGGTTATCTCAAGTATGGGTTTGATTGAAAAATTGAATCTGACAAAGTCAAGTTAATTTAAAAGTTAATTATTTAATATGAAAAAAGTAATAGCTGTAACTGCTACATTGTTGATAGCGGTGACTGCGATTGGGCCTTTAGCCAGTGCATCATCCCAGCAGTGCCTGGGAAACATTCGGGGCTTTGTCTATATCGAAAACGGAAAGTGGCCTATGACGCCGATTCCATTTGTAACAATCCAGGCCGGCTCCAGAACCACCATGACAGGCATGTTTGGCTATTACGCCATAATAGGGCTGCCTTTGGGGACCTTTGAGGTCACGGTAAGCAAGCCAGGATATGCCAAGCAGTCAAAAACAGTGACCCTGACGCAGGAGAATCCCGACGCATGGTCGGATTTCATCCTTGAGCAGGGTAATGTGGTTTTGCAGCAGAAAACGGTTTTTCTGGGGGCGCTTTAACCCCCTTCTTTTTTTCTTATTTTACTGAATTTTTTTTAAATATAGTCCTAAAATAAAGTATTAATATTCGTTTATTAATAATACTAAATATAAAACCATATTAGGGGGGCGATAAAATGAAAAAGAAAACCATAATAGGAATTCTTTTAGCTTTGATAGTGGTCATACCATCAGTAAGTGCGTCAAATATTGCAGAAAATGTGAAACTTAACGTGGGATCAGATGGCAGTCATGTCATAGTATTGCCAGACTTAATAATTGAGGATATTGACAAAATATATGAAAATCCATATCTCTCGGAATATTATTGCCTTGTAAGAAATATTGGTAATACCGAATCTGAGGACATTATAATCGTAGAAGTGGAGGTTATTGAAGAATGGTTACTTTTTGGTTTGATACCCATGACAGAAATACATAATTTTAGAGCAGGAGACAATTATGCTCCATTCCTTCTTCCGGGTGAGTCAATTGGCATAGTCTTTGCGTTTAGTGACAAATTTCACGCTGGAAGTACTCTAAAATTTTCAGCTGAGGTGAATCCTGAGCATACTATAGAGGAGTTAGATTATAATAACAACTTTTATGAAGAGGAGATGTCCAAACCTGTCGTAGTCCTGAACAGCGCTGCAACCCAAACTACTCCTGAGATTATCCAGGAATCCGAGCTGTTGGACCAGCTTAGCGAATTGGAGGAACAATACTTCAAAACGGAAGCCGAAATCCAACATTGAAAGGAATGCCAACAAATGAAGGTAAACCAGACCTAAATGTGACAAGAATTGATCCGCATTGGAGTGACGCCCCTATAGCTTTATGTACAGAATTTAGAGTAAAAAATAAAGGAAATGTAACAGCTTCTGGAATAATAAGTATTCGTCTTTATGTAAAAAGGATACTGTTTGATGTAATACCAATAGGATTTAAATTTACTCAAATTCGGAATCTAAGTTACAACTCTTTTAATCCAGATGAATGATATTATAGAGCATTATTGTATCTGCCCGAAGAATAATTACGACTTTATAAGTTTACAAGGTAACAAGTGACTACTCCCCGCCATAAACAGTAGTTCCGCATGTTAATAATTTAAGTGTGTGGAATGTGATTTTGATATGTTCAAACAAAACACATAACACACACTTGGGATGGGAATGCACAAAAAGATATATAACACTATTTTGAAGAAACTAGAACGAGATATTCACCTTCCAACACATTGTAATACAATCCACGGCAACAGGAGAGTATTTGAGATCCTGTTACAAACAACATTTCTGAATCAATTCGTAGAAACAACCGTGAAAGAAATTGGGTATTATTCTGATGGGATATGCAGCGCAGATACCGTATTCAAACGAATAAAAACCCATGGATGGAATAAGAATACTCCATGATTTCAAAACTATCAACGTACAGCTGTTTAATGAGTGGATTGACAGACCAAAAAAGAACGTGTATCTCGCAGTGGATTATCATGATATTCCTAGGTATCCTAAGAAGAAAAGAGATTGGAAGCCTCGGAAGAAAAAATGTGACGATATCGATAAAATAGTTCATAGCAAGAAACAATCTGGGACACATAATTTCCATAGGATCATTTCTGCGGATGTTGTTGATGATGAGAAATTTACTATTGATTTTGAACCTGTTTTTCCAGATGCAATCAGAAGAGAGATTTTATTGTGTCTTATTGAAAAGGCGAAAAAGATGGTACATATCAAAGCAGTGTTAATGGATAGAGAATTTTTTGCAGCCCCTATTGTTTCTTCTTTACAGGCGGAAAAGATCCCTTTTGTCATCCGGGCGATTAAAACAAAACGGACTAACACGTTTCTAGAGGAGCTCAAGGAGGATAAAAGGATATGGAAGGTGTATGAATATGAATTTAACAAAACCTCCCATGGCAGCCGTAAACGGCAGAGGATTAAGGTAAAAACACATCTTGTGATTGTAGATAACTCCAAGGTAGAAGGAATACCTGCTGAGAAATACGATGAGGATGACCGATATTTTATGTTCATCACCAACATCCTAGTACATTCACAAGAGACAGCATTTCAGCTTGCAAGGGATTTCAGAAAGAGATGGGGTATTGAAACTGGTTATAAAACGAAAAAACAGTTTCGAGGAAAAACCTGTTCTCTTTCATATGCCGTACGACTTTTTCTTATCCTCCTTTCATTTGTGCTGTACAATCTTTGGATCAGCATAAACTCCAAATTGAAAAACAGAATTTGGAATATACCGCCTAAACAGCTCCATATTACAGCTGCTCTTATGGCATTTTTTTGTCTAATCCAGATACTATCAAGAAGAATTTTTATCGAGAAATGACTGCCATCAATCAACGGTAGCTAGGTTAAAAATTTCAAAAAAATAAATCAAAAGCATCCTCCATTGAAGGTAGTG
>JAHJFH010000169.1 GCA_018824925.1 Thermoplasmatota archaeon | reverse complement strand
GTTATTGATAAAAAGAAGTTAGTGGAACTACTCAACCGGGATCTCATGTTAGAATATTCTGCTGCGGTGCAGTATATCCAACATGCTGCAGTAATGAGTGGTGCACAATATGGAGATATTATCAAAGAAATAAAGATCCATGCAAATGAGGAAATCCAACATGCGATGATTCTGGCTGATCAAATAGATTATCATGGGGGTATACCAACCGTCAAGGTGGGTGAAATAAAAACTTCATCAGATACTGTTATAATGCTTAAGCAGGATTTAGTTGGAGAGGAAGATGCGATTCAACGTTATAAGGTTCGGATTGAGCAGGCAGAAGAACTGAAAGAATTTGCGTTAGCGCAGCAATTGCGAACGATTCTTGCCATGGAGCAAGAACATGCGATGGATCTCACCCAAGCATTAGGAAAATAATTCTTTGGTAAATCAACTTACGAAAAAAAATTGTGTTTTAAAAATTTAAACAGTAATAGGGTGAAACTATGGTAACAGCAGAAGAAATAGTCAATAGAAAAATGATTACACTCGAGGGAAATGAAATAATTGCGAAAACCCTGAGGTTATTTAAGGAAACCGATGCAATAATTGTTACTGATAAAAATAATTATCAGGGAATGCTTCTAAAACGCAGTCTCATGGAACCAAAATTATCATTACAGACCAAAATACATACGTTAATTACCCATGTACCAAAAATCTCTCCAACAGCATCTCTTGAGGAGATAGCGCGTTTAATGATTGAAAACGATGTGTATCATCTACCAGTCATATCAGATGAAAAGCCCCTAGGAATTGTCAATGCAGCAGATATTATTGAAAATCTAATGACACATCCCGTTGAAATACAACCTGTTAAAACCTTTATGAATTCTAAACCACTTACCATTAATCCTGAGGAAACTCTAGGAAAGGCAATAACCCTATTGCATCAACATAATCATCCTGCTTTAGCCGTTGTTGATCATACTGATTTCGTTGGCATGATAACCCTAAATGAAATCGTTGAAAAAGTGATACATCCTGAGGCAAAAATCAAAGGACAAGCAGGTCATGGCGATTTTTCTCATTATAAAAAGAAAATTTTTTCTTTGACTATAAAAGCCATCATGCAGGAAGAACCGCGACTTACTATCCCTGATACACCCTTGCATGAAGTAATATATTTTATGCAAACCTCAAATCAAACAAATATCTTTGTTGGTCAACAAAACCATCTACAGGGCCTTGTTAGTTACAAGGAGATATTAACACATATGGTTCCACCAGTTGCTTCTAAGACTTTTGAGATTTTATTTCATAGAAACACCAAAGCTATTGAGGGATTTGATAAAACACACATAACTCAACTGTTAGAAGAGGAATTTCTTCAGCATTACCTCCATTTTCTGAAAACAGGGAATCTTCATATTTCATTGGAACAACATAAAGAAACAAAAATGAAACAACATCGTATTGTTTGTGAAATGAAACTCTCAACATTTCGAGGAATTTTTTATGCATCACATGAAGGATGGGGCTCTGAGAATGCGATAAGAAATACCTATAAAGCAATTGAACATCAACTCAGTAAGGCCAAAGAAGAGGATACCGAAACAAAACATCGACGATAAAAACAATTGCCATTTATTGCTCTGATAAAAAAAAATTGAGTGATGAATGTGTGTTATGTTTCAAAGTACCAACATGTGCATTCAGACGTATCAACTCTTAAGGACTTTCAATAGCATTAGTACGACCAAAAAGATATAATAATCAATACTGGCGGAAATTGTTTGGTTTTGTAAATTTGTTTAGCGGTACATGTCTTTGTAGGGTTGTGGTTCTGTGGGTGGTATCTCTGCTTGTTTTCGCAGGTTTTTAAGATATTCCTCAATTTTTTTTGATTCCTCATAGAGGGGTTTTGTATCAATTTGTATTTCTGGGATGAGTTTGTCGAGTGCTTCAAGGATTCGTGCCGCGGCTAGGGCATCAGGTAATTCAGGGCAGGCTTCTGCAAGAAGGGTAATTATTGGGTAATTTCCCCATCGTCCCTCATTAAGGAGAACGCCGGATACGCCATATATCATTCCGGTTTTTAAGCTAGGAATTTTAGCTTTTGTGATTTCTTTACGGGCTGTGTTGTTACTGCCAACACCAAATACCTGTGGGTTACCGTCATCTTGATACTCAGAGGGGGCGCATTTGCTAGGTGAAGGGAGGCCTTCTGTAGAAATAACGCGTCGTACTTTTTGTTCTTTACACCAGCTTAGAAGTGTTTTAGCAATAGGTCTATGAATGAGGGGTGGTGGGGTGAATTCGGTAAGGAATATACCGAGTTTGTGTTTACTGCTAGCATAGATACGTGCGGGGAATTTGGGTTTTGAGGCATAAATCATGGAGGTGGGTGGGAAGTCTTCTGAGTCAAAGGCACAGATTTGGTCAAGTTTGAGGTAATCGATGAGATAGGTGGCTGCGATGGTGCTGACTAGGCCAACGCCAGGGGAGCCTTCTATGATGGTGCCACTAGATAGGTCCATGTCCTTAAATTTTTTTATTTCAATAGTTACCATACAAACCCCTTGTGCGTTCTTATTGCGTTTTTGATATTTATGTATTCCGTGTGATGAATTTGGTTTTTTTAGAGATATTTTTCGATACGTTTTATTAGCGCATCTGCTCGTACTGGTTTGATGATATAGTCTTCGGCAATAAGTTCTCCTGTTGCCTTCATAACCGGATCTGATTCTCCCGTGAGGAATACTACTGGTATGGAGCGCCATTCTGGATTGTTGAGTATTTGATCATGGATTTGCAGGCCGTTGATACCCCGTATCATGATGTCTAGTAGGATGAGAGCTGGGCGTTCTTTTTTTAGATAATCAAAACATTCTGTTCCATTATGGGCTCCAATAATCTCAATTTTATCACTGAATGCCTCCATTACGTTTTTAAGTGATAATATTTGATCATCCTCATCATCGACGATGAGGATTTTTTTTGTTTTCATTTTTTAATTCCTTCCATATTATAATATAAATGATAAGGTAAAGCAGTAGTTTCTTCTTTGGTATAGAAGGTTTTTCTATCGTGAATGTTGTCGTTCTATGATAAGAAAATAAAATCTCCTGTTCTCTACTTTTTATTGATTACTCAATTATTACATGTTGTAGTATTATTTAATAAATAAGAGATTAAATGTGTCATATTTCAATTTATTATTCATTTTTATAACATATAATTTTTTTATATAGCATCTATTTAAAGGATAAAGTTTTTAATTAGGTAGTTTATCATGTGCTTCCCCAAAATAGAGTATGCAAATAATAAATATTTAATGGGTTTCCTTCAATAAATAAAATTTTGGGTTAGTTTTGGAATTATGTTGGAAAGTTATGGATATGGGTTTTATATATTGAAAAACTCTCAGTATAACTTGAAGGAGCGGATATAACGTATGTGTCTTTTTACTGGAGACGATATGATATTTTTGATATTCGTATATCCTGAAAGATTATAAATTAGGGATGGAACTGATGGCTAAGGTAATGATAGTTGATGATGAAGATGATACGCTGGAGATGGTTGCATTGTTTTTACAAAAAGAAGGTTTTGAAATAGCAACCGCGGGTAATGGTACTGAGTTTTTGGATAAAGTGGATGATTTCCAGCCGGATTTGGTGACGCTTGATATTATGATGCCTGGTTTGAATGCCAGACAGATTTTACGGGAGTTACGGGAAAAAATGATGCATCCTAAGATAATTTTATTGACTGTTGTGCGACTTTCTGCTGAGGAGTTGACCCTGTTACACCGGTTTGGAAATATTGTGGATTATTTGACCAAACCATTTGATTTGGATGATTTAATTCG
>JAHJFH010000168.1 GCA_018824925.1 Thermoplasmatota archaeon | reverse complement strand
TTTCTGATGTCCAGCCCGGTAATATTTATGTTACCCGTGTATTCGAGTTGTTCCAGATAGCAATTAACGATACATCCATCTAGGCTACTACTGTTATCATCGATAAGCTGGTTATTATATTCCTTTACATCTTGAATAAAATGTTCTAGTACCTTTGGGTCATGTTGAAATAGTACCGTGAATGGTAGGAAACTTTGTTTTATCCGGGGTTGTATATGCCCAAAATCGATATGTATGGTTTGGTCTGGGTCTATTTTGTTCCATGTGTTGAATCGGTATAATAGTAGTTTATTTCTGAGGGTTAATCGTTCTTCATAAAAAGCCCGGGTGAGATCAATGGGTATGTCGGTTCTCCCCGTTTCTTTCATTATTTCGGTTATACATCTGCTTTCAAGGGCCTGGTCATAAAATGGTTTTCGTGATGATATGACTTTGGGGCCAAATGGATCAAAATATTTGACCTGTTCGTAATTGTCACCGGAGCATCGTATAACTGGTTTTCCCCGTTGGTATCCGTTGTTAAGGATTTTTATAATATCCTCGGTTTCATCTGATTTATTTAGGGTAAATTCATCAAAAATAGCGGTTCCTCGCCATCTGGTTATTATCCTATATATAGGGGGTGTTCTTACCGCACCGCCTACAAACATGGGTTTGTAGCAGAGACCACCGATAGCATCTTCATAACGTGTTTTTCCTGTGCCATAATCCCCTAATGCCCGTAGGTATGGTATGGTGTTTATATTGTCGCATACCCAGGTTAGCATGGTGTACCATGTGGCTTTTTGTCGGTGTTCTTTGCTTACGTCTACCCATCGGTAAAAAAAGTCATTGATTTCTTTTTCGAGTGTTGGTATGTCGGTATAGGGTTCTATTCCTGAGGGGAGTAGTACAGCCATTGTTTCTAATGGTCTTTCATTTTCTTTTTGATCTATGATTGGTAAGTATTTTATCCCGTTGTTTTCGATGGATGGTTCAATTATGGTTTCTTTGGTTGTTGGTTCATATCGGCAGAAATAACAGGTTTTTAGTTTTGGGTCATAGATTTGTTCGTAGAGTACATCGTCATAGAGCTGTATTTTACTGGTTTCGATAATAGGTTGTTTGTCTTTTTTCTTTTCAATAGGATCAATGTTATTCATTAGTCCGCCTCCAGTTTTTTATATCCCGGAGGTATCGAGTTATTACCATGAAGAAATACAGTCGGTCGTTCACACTGTGGGCATATTGGATGTTTATTTTCTAATGGTAGTTTTAAAATGTCAACAATTGTTTGTGGTGTGCCACATCTCCAGCAGGTATATTGTTCTGTCAATGTCCATCCCCCTGCCCAAATACTCTGTTTAGATTGGATTTAATTTTTATTTCAGTAGACTCTTCTAGTTGAGAAATGAGAGAATGTATTTTCTGGAGTGTTGGTTCTGGTAATCCATTGTTTTTACTATCCGCGCCTATGCTTACAAAATCAGGGTTTATGTTTTGGATCCATTGAACCATGACGTCAACATCAAAATCGAGTATTGGTTCAATTGAAACCATTTTATGTTTCGCTATGATCTCTTGTATTGCTTGATACCGTTTCTCTGGTGTTGGTGCTTTGGTTATTGGGTAATCTCTGTTTGTTTCGATAGTGGTTCCAACGATTATGTTATCATTGAGTATATATCCTGATAACCTGCCCGGGTTTCTTGTCTGGAGTAAATAGGTGTTTTCTGGGTAGTCTCTGATATGTCGGAACATGAGTTTTATCCAGTGTTCGGGAACCTGTTCCGCGAATATGTCGCAGCTTGACCCCACAAAGATAATGTTACCGTGTCCTAGGTGATCTTTAAAGCATTTGGTATCTAACCGTAGTTCTCCGACGGGAAACCGTTTCATGTAGCAATAGCTGCATTGGTGTGGGCATCGGCCTTTTATCGGGTTCCATGTGTGTGTAACCCACGGGTACATATTTCCCGACTGTTTGTTTAACAATGGCCATCCCTCTTTTTTTGTCGTGCTTTTACTAAAAGTTCGGTTCTGCGTTGCAGCTCTGTCTCAGAAATTTTGTATTTTCTGTAAATTCCTAGCTCTTTGACGTGTTTTTTTAAAAAACAGTCATTAAAACATAGACTGACACCCATAACACCCTCTTGCGTGATTTTTATGTCAAAATCCTTGAATCTTTTCAGAAAGAAGGTTTTTTGGTTCTTAGATCGAAATTCATAACTAGCAACCAGGAGTTTTTTAGTGATTGAGTAGGGCTGGATCATCCCATATTTGGCTTTGATTGTCCATATCCCGATTTCATCCCGGTATATGCGGTAGTGTTTTCCGTATAGCTGGAGGTATCTGTTCCAGGTGCTATCCGGGAGGTCTCTATCAAGTGTCATAAATACCTCCTATGGTTATGTGGTGTTATTTTCAGGATATGAGAAAGAGAAATCAGGCTGCTTTTCTGATCAGTTCTAAATAAAAGAGAATCAGCATATACCTTGTCTATGAAACCATATAAAACAAAACTATCCGCTAACGTGAGTTTTATATACCGGCCTTGAAATTGCGATACTGCGGTTCTATCCATCCTCACAATCACCTCACTAAAATAATGTCTTGGGGGTCTGTTCAACGACAGAACATTTTAGCCCTTGACAGAACCCCCATGTTCACTAGTGAACTCTGATTTTTCATTTTGTTTTAATTTTGCTATTTCTTCTATTAACCGATGTGTTATTTCAGGAGAATTTAGGGGGATCTCTGGACATACTTCTTTTTGAAAACGTAGTAAGGCATTAGCTGTCATTTCCCCCCTCCAAGAAATTATTCAAAGCATTACGTATAATGCTGTTTTGACTATTACCGGTTAT
>JAHJFH010000167.1 GCA_018824925.1 Thermoplasmatota archaeon | reverse complement strand
CTAAACATTTAAATAAAATAGCATACATTACCTTTTCATAAAAAAAGAACAAGGGGGAAAACAATGAAAAATTACAAATTTTTTATAAAGGCAACTATGGCGATAGTAGTAGTCATTGCTTTTGCAATGCCTGCATCAGCCTACAATGCAAAAAACTACTGTGTGCAACAAACAAAACCTGATATCACTAATTTCCTCGCAGATGGATGGATTGAACAAGCCTCTGGATTTTGGGAACCAAGCCGTGGCATCAATTATATGCATGCTGTTGACGAAAACATCGTCTGGGCAATCGGATACGATGGCAGCGGAGCAGCCCTACCCGTTCAGGAATTCACCAAAACCATAAACGGTGGAGACCTCTGGGAAGCAGATGGAATATTTACTGCACCAGATGATGGTGAGGCTGCAATGATCTGTGCCGTCGATGCTGACCATGCATGGATCCCATTCCACTCTGGGAGCCCACAAGGAATCTGGGCAACCTCCGATGGTGGTAATACCTGGGTACATCAAACCACCGCAGCATATAGCGGCGCAGGTGCATTTCCTAACTGTGTCCATTTTTGGGATGAAAACAATGGTTGGTGCCAAGGGGACCCTGTTGATGGCTATTATGAAATGTATACTACCACCGATGGCGGAACTACTTGGGTACGTGTCCCAGAAACAAACATACCCGCACCACTTTCAGGTGAATACGGAACTGTAGGATATTATGATGTTGTTGGAGATACTATCTGGTTTGGAACACAAAATGCCTACCCATTACGAGTCTTCAAATCAATAGATCGTGGATTAACCTGGGAAGTCTATGATACACCATTCGCATCTGGCTCCTACGTCGACATTCGATTCAAAGACCAGAACAACGGTATCGCCATGGATAAAAACTTTGAGGACGCAGTCATCGCAGAAACATCTGATGGCGGAGAAACATGGACTTTTATATCCTACTCTGGAAAATGCTATGGCGCTGATTTTGATTATGTACCTGGAACCACCAACACCTATGTCAGTACTGGAGTTAATTCAGGAAGCCCTGACTGGATGGGCGCATCTTACAGTAATGACGGGGGCCACACCTGGATTACATGGGATGAAGTATCTGGAACCCAACTCTTTGGAACTACCTGGGTTGAAGGAGGAATTGGCTGGGCAGGTAACTTCAATGTCGATGAATTCACTGGCGGTGTCTATAAATATATTCCTGGCTCACCAGAACCAATCCTTGTAATAGAGTCTGTTGAAGGTGGCCGTGGCATCACCGCAGTCGTTAAAAACGTGGGAACCGCAGATGCAACAAATGTCGAATATTCCATCACAATTGATGGTGGGTTGATTATCACCCCGAAAACCGGCTCTGGGAATCTCGGCACCATTGCACCAGGTGAATCACAAACAATCTCATTAGCACCAAAAGGAATCGGTCTTGGATTCATCACTGCAAAGCCACTAATCACCATCTCAGTCGACTGTGATGAAGGATCCATGGATTCAACCAGCCGTGCTGCACGAATATTTATCATATTCGTGATGATGTAAACACCTATCATCACTATCTCTTTTTTTTTTCTTTTTTTTAATTTCCTTTGGTTTTAAAAACTACTGTATGTTTTCTTTTTCTTGTTTCGGTGACAATGGTACGACAATACACATCCTTCATATTTCATGCATCAAATCAAGAATTGATAGCATTTCCACCAGATATCGCAATAACTTCAGTTACAAATAGTAAAACGTTCAAGGAATTCTATCAATTTCCTTTTTCGATTTATAAAAAGTATCCGCAATGGGTTCCCCCATTGTTCATGGAATATACCAATTTTTTCAAGAAAAAAAACCCGTTTTGGACACATGCAACTACACAATTATATCTTGCTAAACGTGATGATACGGTCGTGGGTCGTATTGCTGTTTTTATTGATAGGTTGTTTGTGAAAACTTATTCAGAATCAACTGGTTTTTTTGGTTTTTTTGAATCAATCAATGATTATCACGTTTCTTCGGCATTACTGTCATCAGCTCAAACATGGTTACAGAAAAATAATTGTACAAAAATGATTGGGCCATTAAATGGTCGAATTGATATTGGCTGTGGTTTTCTTGTTGATGGATTCCTAAAACCTCCAAGTTTTCAAGCAAATTATAATCCACTATATTATTCATCGTTGGCTGAAAAATTTGGTATGCAAAAAAAACCGGGATTTACTTGATTATTATATAGATCTTACAAAACCATTACCGATAGCTCTCCAAAAAAAAGCAGAGCAATGCAAAAATCATGGTATTACATTACGACCTTTCAATCGATGGCAAGCAAAACAGGAACTCATGTGGTGGGTAGCTCTTTTTATGGAAACCTTTCAAGATCATTGGGGGTATGTCCCAACGAGGGAAGAGGAGGTACTATCACGGTTTGGTATCAAGCAAATGCGTTGGTTTATTGATCCGAAGTTATTTTTAATTGCAGAATATCAGGCAAATCCTATTGCATATATCTGGGCTATGCCTGAGTATAACCAGTTATTTAAAAGATTTAAAGGAAGATTAGGATTATTTGAAATTGTATCCTTTTTCTGGAAACAACGAACAATTACTGAAGGGAAATTATATCTTATCGGTATTACCAAAAAATGGCGTAACCAGTATCTAGCATCTTACCTGAATTATGCGGTTTTATCTGAAATGCAGAAACGAGGGTTTACCGGAGCGGTGTGTGGGTGGTTGGATGAACAAAATATTGGTGCTCATCACACAATTGCGCTTACCAATCCATCGGTATATAAACGGTATCGAATCTATGAAAAACATATCTGAGGTATTATTTAGATTATAAGAAAAATACAGAATTTGAAAAGGAAGGTTTATCAATATTTTTTTTAAAAATGTCATTTTTCTATCTACCTGACTAATATGAGTATCCCATGTTCTTTTTAAAGTATGATAAAATATCGGTATGGTGCCTAATCAAACAATTCATGTTGCTATCCTAGCTGAGGAACCACTAGGATGGTGGTCGGGAAAACATTATTTCAAGGAAATTCTTGATGGATACTCGTGGTCAATAAATAATAGTACCTATACCATTAGAACAACCTATGTATCTGATTCAGAAATAGTACAGGGTTTATTACAAAAATTACCATTCGATGTTTTACTTGTTCCAGGGGGTGGCGTGGGTGACGGTGAAGCTCTATCGAAAGGATTGACATGGCGTCCCAAGGTCCGTCGATGGAAAGAACAGATTAAAACCTATATTATTACTGGGGGTAGTTATATTGGCATCTGCGGCGGAGCTGCTCTCTTCACGGATTT
>JAHJFH010000166.1 GCA_018824925.1 Thermoplasmatota archaeon | reverse complement strand
TTTCTATAGATTTTTTGTTTTTATGGCTGGCATTACAGGCGCCTAGGCAGATATTACGTATGGCGATATCGAGTCGTCGTTGAGGGGCAATATCAACGGCTTTTGGTACATTGATTCCCCCGAATCGTAAACGAGTGGTTTCTTCTTTTGGTGCTGCGTTTTGAAGGGCGTCAACGATGGATTGCATGGGGTTGGTTTTGGTTTTCTTTTCGATTATTTCAATGGCGTCACGTAATACTTTGTAGGATTTGGTTTTTTTTCCAGAATAGTTCTCGGTTCGCATGAGGTTGTTCATGATACGTTCGATGGTGGAGAGATTTGATTTTCCGAAAAGACGGTTAGCGTGTGGTGCGCCAAGGAAGAAGTCTTTTGTTTCAATGTTAATGTAGCGTTCGAGACCTTTATCTTCAATGGTTACCGTGCTCATGTCATATTTGTCAAGGGCGGGAAAGAAACTTGCGGTTGGTGAGGTGGTTTTTTCGGTCATGTTTATCGTCTCATTGGTTTCTCAATTTTTTTGTGAACAAGTTCATTTAAGGATACATCATTGACTTTAATGACTTTGAATCGAACGCCGGGGATGTCACCGTAACTGCGGCCCATACGACCGCCGATTCCTTCAACGACAACTTCGTCGTGTTCGTCGATGAAGCCGATGGCATTATCTCCGGGGGCAAAGGCAGTGATTTGTCGACCGTTTTTAATGAGTTGAATTTTTACGCATTTACGGATAGCTGAGTTTGGCTGTTTTGCTTCTATACCGACTTTTTCGATGACGATACCTTTAGCTTGGGGTACGCCTCCGAGGGGGTCGGATTTTTGTTTGAGATGGAGTACCCGTCGTTTGTAGTAGCGATCGCTCCATTGTTTGGTTTGCCGATCTTTTTTTAGCTTACGTGCGGCATACATTCCTTTACCCATAAGTCACCTTTATATGTATGAGAAGTGAGGCAGTATACAGCTTTTCATATATAAAGTCTTAGTCTTAGCTCTCGTGTTGTGGTAGGGAGAGATTGGGTGATTTTTTTAGTTATGGTGGGGTTTTTGATGAGATGTACAGGAATCTGTATGTAAAAACTTATATATAATATACAGTCACTATAACAGTAGCGAAATGAAAACATGATTGTATCAGATTCTGATACGTTGTGGTAATGGGGGATAATATGAAACATATACACAAAAAGGCGTTATTGAAGTATCTTGGGGTTATTTCAATAATTTTAATGATGATTCTTCCCGTGAATTCACTGGGTGCTGAGGTATCTGGTGGTGAACATACCGTGATGTCGGTGAAAGATGAGGTGGTATTTTCTATGCCACAACTGTCTCAGACAGGTGAGGGCATGGGTGTTGATGTGCAGGAATGTACGTCTGTGTTAACAACAGAGGGACTACCAATGCTTCCGGTATCGACGATGCTGTATGAATTACCAATTGGATCTACCATATGCTCAGTGGATGTTCGGCCACAGTTGATTGAAATGATTCCGATTGCTGATTCGTTGATTATGGTTCCACCACGTGCTTTAATTGGAATGAAAAGTATAGCTAAATCCACTCATGTGGAGGATGCATGGGCGTCTGGTGTGCTGTACCCTGAGAGTTGGTATTCGGTGACGATGGGTGCTGGGTTAAATCGTGATAATGAGCATGTGTTGTTTGTGTCACTTCAGCTGTATCCGGTGCGGTATGCAAAGGATGCATCATCTTTTTCCTTTTGCGCAGGATTTGAGGTTAAGATAGAGTATACCTCTAATCCAGGGGTTCAGGTAAGTCGTTCTGATGCCTATGATATGTTGATTATTGCTCCGGAGGCTTATTCAGAAGTGTTGGAGCCATTGCTTACACATAAAAATGCGATGGGGCTTGTGACAACCATCATGACATATGAAGATATTCAGAGTATCTATGCCGGTCGTGATGGGGCTGAAGATATGAAATTGTGTATCAAGGATGCTGTGGAACAATGGAATATTACATATGTGCTGTTAGTGGGTGATGTACAGCGTCTTCCAACACGGATTACCTATGCATCTCCCTGGGAGCCAGATGTTCTTTCTGATTTATATTTTTCTGATATCTATGATGCAGATATGCTGTTTTGTTCCTGGGATGCAAATGAAAATAATCGATTTGGTGAGGTACAGCAGCTTGGTGGATGGCCCCCACAGATTAACAATCTTGATGCGGTTGATTTATTTGCGGATGTACATGTTGGTCGTTTGGCATGTGTAAACACAACTGAAGTTGAGCTACTGGTACAAAAGATTATTACGTATGAGACAACGACCTATGGGGCCTCATGGTTTGATAGAATTGCGCTGGCGGGTGGTGATACATTTCCCCTTGGTATGGGTGCCCTTCCCTTTGTGTATGAGGGAGAAATAACCAATAAGCAAGTAATGGAGGAACTCCCTGAGTTTGAGCATATTACCCTCTGGACATCGGATCGAAATCTCAATGCAATTACGTTTAATAATGCTATTAATTCTGGTGTTGGATTTGTAACCTATGCTGGTCATGGGTTTGAACATGGATGGAGTACGTATCGACCGAATTCACTGCGACGTAAAATGACGCTCACACAACCATTGTACTATACTCCCTTTATTCAATATTTAGAAAATCAGGAGCAGCTTCCGATTATCTTTTTTGATGCATGTTTAACGGGGAAGCTAGATTTTAATATCACTGATCTTCGACAATATTATCGAGATTTAATTGATTTACTTATAACACTGGGGAAAGTTGATAATGATCCCTTGAAGTTTTTCCCCTGTTTCGCCTGGCGGTTTCTCACTGAACCTGATGGTGGTGCAATTGCGACTATTGGTGCTACACGATCGGCATATAGTTGGGTGGATACCAACGGCGCTCATGCTGGTGCAGGGTATCTTGATGTAGCGTTTTTTAGAGCCTATGCCCCCGGACGATCAGTAGGTATGATGCTTACCCTAGCACAGAATGACTATATCGCGAATGTGTACAAGGATTATTTCACTATTGAGGAATATTTACTGTTTGGTGACCCAAGTTTAATGGTTGGAGGATATCCCACCAATTAATCATTTAATGCAACATTTAACCCAATAAAATATGCTTTTAATATTTATTATATAGTACTCCTGTTGTTTAAAAAAACATATGGAGGAATGTCACTAAGGAAAAGTATAAATAAAATTATTTTATTTAGATTCTGGGGGACAAAGCAAGAAATGGGGAGACTTCTTTAGGTATCTGCTTTCCACTAAAGGATCATTCCTCCTATCCAATGCATCCCGTCCCCCACTTTTTGTTACTTTTTCCTGTGAAATATAATTAATAAAAATGGTTTGAAAAGGGAGAGGATACATTATGATTCTTGTTTCCACTGTGAAGGTTGAAAAAATAGAGAGCAGAAGTGGTGAGGTTTTGTATCACCACTCAAGGAATATGTGGTTTTCTTTAGTCGAAGAGTGCTCCAAGTCCGGCAGCTGCTTCTTCTTCTGAGACTTGTTCTTTTTCCTCTTTTTTCTTTGTCTCTTTCTTTTCTCCTTCAGGTGCGGCTCCACTTGCAGCAGGTGCTGCAGCAACGGCAACGGGGGCAGCGGCGGCTGCGGATTTGATTGTTTCTGCGATGTCCACACCGTCTAATGATGCAACCAGTGCTTTAATGCGTGCATCATCTGCTTTTACACCCGCAGCGGTTAGGACTTTCTTGACGTTTGCTTCGTCAATTTTTTTTCCCGCGGAATGAAGAAGCATTGCGCTGTATATATATTCCATTTTGTTCCTCCTATGTTAGCTTATTTTTTAGTTCATCATCTAATGCGTCTTTTGCTTGGTTTGCTATCGCAAGCATAGATGCATAGGCTTTCTGTACGAGTTGTGCGATGGTGTCTTTGGTGATAATGCCTTGATCTAATGCTAGGAACAGGGCATTTCGTTGGGCTTTCTGTATGAGTGGTACGATGGTTTGTGAGGACACCCATCCGGTTTCAAGTGCTAAGCCAAATGCATTAGAGGATGCTTGTTGAATTTGGATCAGGAATTTATCCATATCGATATCGAGGATATCTGGTTTGAAGATGTTACCCTCTTCAAAGACTGCATGGAGATGCATGCCAATTTCAATAGGATAAATCTCAAGTCGTGTGAGCATTCGTGCAACATCTTGGGGGATTTTCTGTCCCGCAGGCACAACAACTTTATCTGATTTTATTACCACCTTTCCTTCTTGGATGGCTGCTGGTATACCTACTTTTTGAAGATCACCAACAATCGGTCCAGGTTTAAAGGGAGTGTCCCCGGCTCTAACAAGGATGTCATGGGCTGCGGTTTCACCACCTTTGGCTGGTGCCATCGTTCGGGTGGCTTTTATTTGTTGAAAGAGTTTAAAAGGATTCATATCCGTGGCAATTATGACGGTTTGTCCTTGGATTTGTTCCTTTAACCCGCTGATTCCTTTGACTTTTTCTTCAGCATTATCAAGGGCTCGGAAAATTAAACGGTTCTTTGCTGAACGCACGGCTGCTTTTCCACGGATGTTTTCCCGCATTTTTTGTAGTTGGGGTGCAGGGATTCCACCAATTTCTGCAATGCCAATGATTTTTTTAGAAGTAAGAAGGGTGACCAGTTGGTCTATCTCACCATATTTCCATTTTGCTACGTGCGCCATTGCTATTACCTTAGATAATTCGTATTGAGGGTCCCATGGTGGTTTTTACATAGATTGAGCTGATGTTCATGCGACCGCGTTCAAGTTTTGCTTCAATTCGTTTGATAATTGCATCGATGTTTTCTGCGAGGTGTTTTTCGTCCATGTCTTCTTTGCCCACGGTGGTATGAAAGGTTTTACTGGTTTTTGATCGTATTTTTACGGTTTTTTGAAGGTTATTAGCGATTCCTGATACATCGATTTGTGGTGGGACTGGCCTGGGCATTTTTCCGCGAGGACCAAGGATGACACCAAGGGTTTTACCGATGGTGGGCATTAGTGGTGCCTCAGCGATAAAAAAATCGTGGTTATCAGCAATTTTTTTGAAGCCTTTTTTATCTTTGGCAAGCTCTTCTATTTCTTCAGGTTTAATGAGAAGATCAACATGTTTTTTTGCGTTTTCTGCGAGTTGACCACTAGCGAAGATAGCGATTTTTACTTTACCGCCGCGTCCATGGGGGAGGATGATGTCTTCGTCAAGGCGATTTTTTGCTGCAGTCATGTCGATGTTTTTGAGATTTATGACTAGGTCTACGGTTTGTTTGAATTTTCGTTCTAGTTTTTTACTGTCTTCAAGTGCTTGGTGTACAGCTTGAATTGTGGTTTTATCTGATGGCATGTGAATCAATAATCTATATATGTTTATAGGATACTCGATAGGATAATGTAGTTCTCGGGAATAAATACCCTATTTATAAACGTTTGGTTATAGGCGTCTCCTAGTGGTCTAGCTGTCGTTCACGGATAAGTTTTAGGACATCGTCGGGGTCATTGATTTTTTTAAATTCATGGCGTGTGATGAGGGGGGTGCCGCTGAGGTTGTGTTTGGTAGTTTCTTTGTCGGTGATGAGTACGGCATTGCGTTCGATGATGCGGGCGAGGCTGCTCATGATTTCTGCTCGTTGGAGAAGGCGTTGGTTGTATTCTTGGATGCAGGTGAGGAGGATATGTTGTCGGTCTTTACTAAATGCGTCGAAGGGGCATTTGCCGACGGGGATGATTTTGTAGCCGATTTCTTGGAGCATTTTAAAGATTTCAAGTTCGAATTCCCTGAATTTATCTACTGCGGTAGTTGGAAGTGAAGGTGTGGGGGTTTCTCGGTGGTAGTGGCGATGAATGAGTTCAAAGGGTTGTGTGATGGATGTTTGGAGTAGTTCTTCTATTCGGTAGGCTATATCGAGTCGGGCGTTCATACCATCTTCGTACATTTGAACAGTACGGCGGGAGACTTTTACATGACGGGCAAATGAGCCAAGTGAGATGTTTCGTTCTTGTCTGATTCGACGGAGTTTTTTTTCATCGATATTGATGTATAGACCACCGGGTCCGGCATAGGCGGTAAGAGGCATTCCTTCGAGAAGATGGTTTTGGAGGGTGTCGTTAGTGAGTGCGGGTATGCCAAAGCGGTAGTAGATGACGTTATCTTCAAGGATGCCTTCGCCATCATGATTTCCAATGAGGATGACACCGGCTTTGAGTACTGATGAGAGTGTTTTAAGTTCTTCAGCGAATTCTTCAGAGAGTGCGTCGACGTTGGTGAGTATTTTTACGATAAGTAGGGTGTCGTCACGACGGGCAACAAGGTCAAACCCGGAGAGATGGAGTGCATACAGGTCTGAGACGTAGAAACCTGCTTGACTCAGAATGTTACGGGTTTCTTGAAGTAATGTTGCTCGGTCCATGTGTGAATCAAACATTAAGTATAACCTCTATAATAATGTTTGTGGTGACAGTATCTGGATTGGTATTGATGATACGGATTCCCGTAACGGGGGTTGTACGACCTTTCTTGCTCGACAGGTAATCGAAGCATTAAATACTGCGGGATTTGCTGTGATTGGGTATCCTCGCTTGGTTCGGTTGAATCCGAATATTCCCTGGAAAACCCGGGGGAATGGTGCGATTTCGATTCAGGTCGGTTGGTTGGTTGATCAGGATCCTTTATTTTTTGGTGGGACTTCTGATGGTTCGTTTAAAGCGCTGGGTTCTTTGCCTAGGCCGGTTTCGAAGAAGGATATGGAGAAGCTGCGAGTTATTGTTGCATCCGGTATTGATCGGTATGCACGTTTTGAGGATGATACAACGAATCCAGGGGCTGTTATTCTTTCCAAACCTCCTTCTGTTGAGGTATATTACAGAACGGTTACTGAGGTCGTGAGGCTTGATGAAATTCAGGAAGTGTTGGAACGTCTTGATGCGGTGGTGCTTGCCTATAAAAATGCGCGTGGGTTGATTGGGGCAACTGCATCGGTAGCATGGCAACCAATACATGACTGTACCTATGAGCTAATAGCGTACCGTTATTCGGATCGATGGGGTTCTGAGCGGGTTATTGATGCGAATTCTGTGCAACGTTTGGATGCGGAGGTGTCTCAGAGTTTTGATAATTATGATTATATCAATCATCATAATCGAATTGCGCCACGGTCTCCCTGTCCGGTTCTTTATGGTGTCCGTGGTGATACTGCGTCTGAGCTTGTGAAATCCTTGGCTATTGTGTCTTCTGAACCCTGGGAAAGCTGGGTTATATTCCAGACCAATCAAGCAACTGATGATCATGTGTTTAAGCGGACAACCGGTTCGGTTCAACGCTATCAATCCGCAATTATTACTGGTGAGGTTGCACAAATTCCCCAGACATTACCGGGTGGTCATGTGATTTTTTCGTTAAAGGATGAGGAGGGTTCTATATCGTGTGCGGCGTATGAGCCAACAAAAGAATTTCGACAGGTAATTCGTCAGTTACTCCCGGGTGATCAGGTAACTGTATATGGGGGGGTACGGGTATCTCCCTTGACTATTAATCTTGAAAAAATCTATATTCGATCATTAGTCTCCCCGATAGTTAAACTTGAAAATCCGGTATGTCCATCCTGTGGGAAGCATATGAAATCAGCTGGTCATGATCAAGGGTATCGCTGTCGGAGATGTAAAACGATGTCTAATGAACCGCGACGATCTGCTGTGCAACGGGATTTGTCTGTGGGGTGGTATGAGGTTCCTGTGTGTGCGCGACGTCATTTAAGTAAACCATTAAAACGTATGGGTGTTAGAAAAAAATGATGTTATTTATCGAAAACGAATAATTTCTGCGATGTGGATGTCATCAAGGATTTCGGTATGTGGGCCATGTATGATAGTGCCAGTGCTATGCACGTGGTATCGCCAGTAATGCAGAAAACCGTAGATACGGGTATGATGTGTCTCTAGAACCTCAAGGTCGATATTGATGTAGATATCATTTTGTGATGCTATTATTGTAAATTTATGGGGGATAAAGCGACTTTGGTCAAAAGTAAAATCATTAGCGATGAATTGGATGTTATCTTCATGAATATTGATGTAGCCATTGTTTTCTTCGTTGAGGACGAGGATGGGTTGACCGAGGAATCGAGTTGTATATATGTTTGACCAGGTAATAGTATGCTGGTTGGCATGGATTTTTCCCCATACCCAACCAAAGTTCAGGCCAGCAAATGCTTTTACCTCCCAGTTATGGTCATGGTAGCCAATTCCGGTACATTCGATTTTGTTATTTTGGTAGGTAATGGTTCCCTCCACCGTAGCGCGGGGAAGGGCAACAGCCCACCAGTCACCACCTTTTAATTGACCTTTCCAACCTTTTGTGATTCCAGTGTAGGTGAGGTCTGCGGCTAGGGTACCATGATCAAAGGATAGGGTATATATCCAGGCGCCAGTATCTTGATTCACCCTTGCTGATATGATTTGTTTTCCATTGAGTTGAACGTTTGGTATTGAGTTTGAGGCGGTGAGGTGTTGTAAGAGATAGCGTTCCTGCGTGTGTTCGATAAGGTCTCCTTTGTAGTAAAGATCAAATCTGGAAAAAATGACTCCTTGGTTAAAAGCACTCACAATACGGATGCTACATTGGGCGGTGTAGCCATTATCGAAAGCTGCGTCGAAATACCACCATTCTGTATAGCTGAAATCATCTGAACCATGGAAAGCATCATCTGCAAGAGTCATGTCTTGAGGCGTGAATTCATATTCGTTGGATGGGTCGCTGGTGATCGGATACGCGGTGTCGAGGAGTTCACCGATTTGGTATAGTGCTGGTGAAAAAGCGGTGGTAGTATATGGGACTATGAGACAGAATAGAAGGGTTAAGAAGAGTATGTGGTGTATGCGTTGTGATGACATGTGAGCAATTGTTATAATAATATTACTATATATAAATAGTTACTGATATATTTATTGTGAGCAATTCATCGGGGAAACGTAATGCTTTTTAAGGGATTATGGTATGCTGGTTGGTACATTCGTTGATGCGGGTGTGGTGTAGCCTGGTATCACTTAAGCTTGCCAAGTTTATAACCCGGGTTCAAATCCCGGCGCCCGCATACATTTTTTTTTACTTTGGGGAGGATTTCTAAGACGGGGTAACCTGGTTTGCTTTCATTATTATTGAACTGTACTTATAGTAACGAAAATAGAGTTGTCGATTCCCATATGCGATAGCTTATCGGATGAAAATTTCTGATAATATATGCAGTTGGATTACGATTATCTATGGTGGGATGAAGTGTTTAGGGTGGATAGATATCTTTTTTTCTATCCGCAATAGATATCGTTTTTTTTGTAGTATATTTTAAATATAGTTAGAATTGACCTTTTAAGTATTAGGTAAACTCATTTTTTTATATGCTTTTATAGATATACAAAAAAATATATTATAATA
>JAHJFH010000165.1 GCA_018824925.1 Thermoplasmatota archaeon | reverse complement strand
CTCTCATCACTGCATGATAGCGTTGTTGTAAATATGTTGGTTCTTGACGTAACAGTTGAATGTGATCCTTCTGTAAGTAGGGTTCTCCTTGGTAGATGTACATATGTCCCACTTTGATGGTTTATCATGAATTGTCTTATGATAATCACCAGAAGGGACATATGTCCTGTCCTAACACATATTCTATTCTCGACTAAGGTAGATGAGTATACATATTGCTAGAGTTTCAAAGATGGTAAAATAGATGCCGAAAGGACCAAACATAGTGCGGGTTAGTTGCCGTATGACCTCTGGTGTTTGTTTTGTTCATTGTTTTTTTTTCCTCCTTTTTGGTTCTGCTATTATGATTGTTGGAAGTAGATTTAATGATTTTTTCCAACCTGGTTCCAGCTGTTTACCAGTTCATTCCCACCTCATTCCCAATTTAGCCCATAATTCTAGTCTGAAATAATAAAAAAAAGTTATAGGTAGCAAGTTTTATTGTGGTATACTATTTGGTACAGGCAATGATTCAAAAGACTGTGGATACGATTATTGTTGGTGCAGGTGTTGCGGGGATAGGGTGTGCTAATCAGTTGGACAAAAAAAATAATGATTTTCTGGTTATTAGTAAAGATATCGGGGGACGGATTCTTACCTCTGATGATGGGATAATTAATTATGGGGCGTTTTTTGTATGTGATGATTATACCCATGTGTTGCCGTGGGTGAATAGAGCATCACGGATACGATTGTCCGATTTTTTGTTTCATGAAGAGGGTAATACTTTCCAGTTGTATGAACCTCGTCTGATATGGTATGCTAAAGATATGATTCGTATCCGTCGGTTACTACGACAGTTTCGTCGGTTGTTTCATTTGTTTCGTAAAAAGGTAGAGTCCTCATCTCAGAAAACGGTGTTGGAGCAGATGCCATGGTTATATGAGCTTTATATGATGAATGCAGTAGATTTTGTAAAATTGCATCATCTGGAAAGAGGGGTGGAGCGGTATTTAAATAAAGGGTTGTATTCGACGACGTTTTCTCCTGTTGAAAAAATGAATGCATTTAGTTTTCTTGAGTTTCTTTTACCGTTAATTACTCCCATTTATACCTTTGTGTTTCAGAAAGATAAGGTTGTGGAGATGTTGGGTGATCGGTTTATTGCTGGTGAAGTAGGTGATATTCAATTTATTGATGGGGGCTATCGTGTTAAAACAAATGATGCGATGTATATGTCAAAGAATGTGGTATTAGCTACGGAGATTGGATGGTCGTCTCGTTATGCGGGGGTTCATTTGATGAATAGGGGGGTTCGAACCTGTATGATGCATGTACGGGGGGTGCCAAAAGCATGTATTGCGCGGAAACGGTATCAGATGTTTTGTTCTCCAAGTAATGTTCAGGCAATTGCTGATAATTTAGATGGCACATTTTTATTTTATTATAGGGAGAATCCTGCGCCATTGCACCAGTTTTTTAAAGAAGTTGAGGTAATTGCGTCCCATGTGTGGGATCCTGCAGGTAGAATTGATGGACATACCTTGATTGACCCTGATAGGGGTCATGGTCTCTTTTTAGTTGGTGATTATAATATTGTTGGGTTAGAGGAATCATATATTACAGGAGTGAGCGCCGCAAATCAGATTATTCAGAAATCGTAGTAACACCAGCAGATAGTGGTAAGATGTAATAAAGAAGTGCTGCAAGAAATGTGCACTGGAATGATTGTATTAGTATATTGTGTCTTTTTTTGGATGTGGTTGGTAATAGGTTTATTTATTGAAAAAACTATAGAGTAAAATAAGGAAACTGATGCTACTTCCAAGAGCACATCCAATTGTCAGATAGACATTAGTATATAATGTACTCAAAATGGTTGCAGGTCGCAAGGAGTGTAAAGAGGCAGAATATCACTGATCCTTTCATGCGTGATCCTACATATATAATTCTATTCAGAAATGCAGTGATGATAAGGATGCTGCTGAGTATGAGTTCAAATAATGTTTCAGAAACAAGAAACCAACTTATACAAATGATAAATAGAGCGTATATGACTGGAATTCAGTAGAGATTTTTTAATTTCATGGTAATGACCAATAGGATTTATGAGAGTATAAATAATATTTGATTACATGATTAATATAGGTTTTTTTTGTATCTTGTATGAAGCATAAATTTATTAAGTATCTATTTGAAAACGTACAAAATAAATAGTATTTTACAAAATAATATCATCAAGAATTTGATATCGGTTATTTTGTGGTGCACATAATATTTATATTCATAGTAGATGGTATCTAGTACGATCGGTTATGGAAACATACCTAGATGTGTACCTTCATGCTAATGGGGAGAAGGCGTCGGTAATTTATAAAAAATTACTCCAAATGGGTTTTAAGCCAACGATAGGTGAACATGATTTTGTTTATAATTGGAAACGTATAGTAAACCTTGAAGAAGAGATTGCATTTGTTGATACCGTTCAGGTAGCATTGAAAGATACCGGGGCGTTGATTCGATTCTTTACGATGCGATAAAATTCGTAAAAGATTTTGAGAATATCCGTGGTTTCTTTTGATTTCTTACATTTTTTCCGTGTATGTTTAACTCAATTTTTATTAATTCACAGCACTTCATCTTTCCAATATTTTATGAATATTTGAGGTGAACATGATGGGATCAAATGCACCTACGCTATATGAAAAACAAATTCTTGAAAAATGGATGAAACAAATTCGATCAGGTGAGGTAAATCCTGAGGTTTTTGGTTTTAGTTCTGACCGAGATAAAGCTATTGAAACAATAAAGAATAGGCTGACGAACCCTGGGAGAACGGGGTCTTTTAAAGGCTAATTGTCTCCAAATTATTTCCTTTATACTACCTACATAAGTATTTGATGTAGTACATTATTTTTTGAAAAAAGATTCATAAACTGGAGCACTATTTGTTCATGTTACCTCTAGTATATGGAAAACCGGTGATATCATGATCCGAGTTTGACGACATAGAGGCACAGCTGGGCTCCTGTTGACCCTACAGGAGCCAGTTCTTCAGAAAAAATGTTTATTAGAACAAATGGTGTAAGAATCGTATGATACTTCCAAGATGGTTTGGTAATAGCCTACTTTGTGGTGTATTTATTGGCATGGTTATCTCATAGGTAGCCCAGGGGCTAAGTGCGTTTTGGGTGTTTTTGACAATAACCATCAGCGGGTAGGTACCTTTGTAGTGCCATGTGTGGTTAAGTGTGATTTCGAAATCAGATGGATAAGGGCCAATCCATTCCTCTGTTGTGCCATCTCCCCAGCTGATAAAAAAGGAAATATCGTGTTGTTGTGGATCAGTAGCAGATAATGTATAGGTGTATGATTTTCCAATGAGTCCAGAACTGGGGCCAGAGATCTGGGGGGCGTATGGTGTTTCGCGTTCGTTGGGCCATGTGGTGTTTTGGGGGTTATAATCCACCCATGTTATATAGGTGGTTCGGGGATCATTATCTATCCAGCGGCTCCCCAGTCGTTGGTATTCAAGGTTAAAAAATCCATCATAGCCCCATTCTAGTCCAAGGCTGTTTTTACAGATCCAGTAACCACCGTATCTGAGTGAGGGATCGTCCTTCCATCCAACAAGGATAATATCGTGGTCTTCACCGAGTTCAAAGAGGGTGGTCCAGTATTCGGTTGGGTCATGATGGTGATATCCCCAGGTAATCCATTCCTTGGTTACAAGCATGCAGGCAGCAAGTGGTCCTTCTTGCATGAGGTGGTGTTTGATTTTTTGTATTCCTCTGGGGCTTTCATCTACTATGAGGTAGTCATAGTCCTTGATGGGGACGATGGTTTCGAGCCATTCATCGCATTTTTCATCGCAGGGTATTGTATCATTTATTTGATAGGGGAAGCAGGTTTCGGGGATAATGCCATTGTGATTATTTCCTGCGTGGCTGGAATCAAGTATGTATTTGAGTGCGTTATAGGGATAACCGCCATTGCAGCCATTTCCTGCATCGGGAAGGCATGAGAGGACATATTGTTCTGAGAGGTCGGGATTAATATCAGCGTTACCTTCTTTGATGTTGATTTTGCTTTCAATAATGCCAACAGCGGCAAAGATCCAACAACACCCGCATTTTAGTGTCTGATTTTTTGCAGGAGTTGTCCAGTCTTGGTTGCCAAAGTTTTTCCATGAAAATGATTGGGGGAGACACGATGTTTCAGGGGTGACAGTGGGATATATTTGCTGGTATGATGACATGAGTGTTTCGTTGGTATTCATGTGTGAATCATGCTGTTTCTGGGATAGGGTTATTGGAGAAATCTGGGTAAGTACAATTAGAATGGTTGCGAGAAGTATATATTTTTGTAATGTTTTCATTGTCCTCATCTACTGTGAATAAAAATGTCCATGTTTTGATAGGTGGACTATTTATATATATTTTACGATGTTTTTGATAATATCTTGATAATGTTTTTGTTTAGAAAAGTATGTGATTAATAGTGTATTGTATTATTTTGAATTCTTTTTCTGGACTAAAAAAAAAAGAAAGAACTGGGGGGGTTATGGTTTATGCGGTAGGATCGTTGATAGTTCCCATGAAGAGGATAGTTCCAGTTTCTTTATGAAGAATCATATACAGGAAGGGGTGGTCGCAGTCAAAAATAATTCGTTCTGGTTCTTCTCCGGGATGTGCGGTTAATTCCATGATGACCGCGGTTGCGGCTGCGGCTTCGGTACCTTCCTCATTGACATCGATATAGGCTTTATGTAACACATTGCTGATAAATAGATCTGGTGCTCCGGTGATACCAGAGAAATCAGCGCTGGGTGTGAAGGGGATTTGCATGCCAAGATGTGCAAGGAGTTCCGCAAGTGAGTAGGAGGATTCAACCTTAAATTTTGGGAGATAGATATCAAGTTTTTCTGGTGATAGTGTGCTTAGCCATTCTGAGAGTATATTAGTATCTAGGCTATCAATAATGGTGCTTAATTGATATGTTTCCTTCGGGAGAACAGCCACCATTGAGATCGAGTCTCCGGTATATGGAAGCTCTAGAATCTGGACCTCATCGGTTTCACCATAATTGAACCAATCGTGGGTATCTACAAACTGCATGGCGGGAACATTATGTTCTGATCCTTCTTGCGTGGTAAAAGGCCGATCTGTGGTATTGGCTGATTCAAACTGAGTTTTCCATATGCCCTTAAAATAAATTGCGTTGGTCAATATCAGCCCTGTTGAGGGGCTGATAGCATCAGCAGGGACTAAATTTTTTATTAATTTATTCGTTTGGTTTTCCACCCATCTGTTGATTATCGCTGCTGCCATAACTGCTTGGGTAAAATCTACTTCAGTTGCATCTCCACCATAATAGTCACGAATTACTGAAAGATATGAATCAAGAAGTTGGAGGTTTTTTCGAACCCATAAGGCATTAGCGGTACTGAGGTTGTATTCACTGGATTCTGCGTTGAACTCGTTATAAAGGTTTTGAACATAGGTATGAAATGAGGTATTATCTTGTTCAATATTGAGAACAGTTGCCATTTCATCAGCGGTGTCACCTCTTGCGCCCTCATAGGTCATTGCTAAGGCGGTGAAAATGCTATAGGGTGAAACAAATTGGTTGCCAGTATTTCTGGAATAAATTTCTTGAAATAAAGTAAATCCAAATGAATTAACTGCATCTTGAAATGTCATATTACCAAGTGGTGGGAATATATCATCATTTGCTGGAATATCATTGTTGATTACATCTGTCTCAAACTGATTTTGAAACATATAAATTGTTCCCAAAGCGGTAAGCACAAGCATAGCAGCTACAATAATTGCGAGATAGGCAAGTTTCATTTTAGCATCACTCAGCTAGTGTATCAGTGATAATACTATATAAACCTCCGGAAGTTGTTTGGAAAAAACCAAAACATAAGCAATACATCTTGGTAAGCTAGTATTCGCCTCTAAGTAATTATCCACGTATATTCAATTAATTAATAATATGAAAAATATGTTACAGAATAGATTAACGGAGTAGGATAGCATATTTGAAGATTTAGTAATTCCCCTTGTAACCATTGCAATTGCAGAATTTGGTGATAAAACCCAAATATCTATTCTATTATTATCATCGAAAACACCGAAACATCTGCAGATTTTTTTGGGGGTACTCCTAGCATTTATTCTCGCAGATGGGATAGCAATAGCTTTAGGCTCATGGATCACCACCATTATCCCTTTTTTATACCTTAAACTTGTTTCAGGAGCAATCTTCATCATGTATGGTGTTTACACCTTTATTCACAAAGAAGAAGATGAAAAGAAATCAAAATCATATACACAACCATTTATCAGTGCGTTCTTTCTTATTTTTCTAACCGAATGGGGCGATAAAACACAAATTGTTGCGGCACTATTTGCCACAACTTATTCTCCCTATCTTGTTTTTATTGGGACGATTACTGCGCTTGCATTACTTTCGGGTACAGCTATTATTTTTGGGAAGATGATATCGAATAAATTACAACGGAAGACACTTGATTTTATCGCGGGTATTGTTTTTATTATACTTGGTATCTCCTTTCTATTGCTGTAACTGATTAACCTAAGAACTTTTGTTTTTGATAGGTTAGGATATTTGATTCAATAGTATGAAAAGCATATGCAAAAATGGTCTTTCATCGAAGAATGGTAAATACGAATAAGTATGAATGTCCGAATTCTTAATTATCAAGATACCAACATTACCTGCACTATCATATGCTTTCACAGTAAAATGGTATTGGACTCCTGGTTTCCATCGATAGAACGTGATCCATTCAAACGGTGCAGCATCATCAGTATATTGTAGAATATCATTTAGATAAAATTCTACAAAATCCACTCCAGAACAATTGTCATAAAGTACTTCGAATAAAATTGAGAACTCTCTCCATCCAATTCTCTGTATGTTTTTAGTGATAACTGGTGGTTCAAGATCTATTGCTAAGGGAACCGAAACTGCTGCAGATTGTTCTCCTTGAAAATTAACCCAATAATATTCAAACTTATGTACACAGGTGTCTTTGATCAAATAAGCTTCGATATACTCTTGCCATGACTCATCGTCTATTCTAAATACGATATGTGCTACAACCTCGGGATCATATATAAAACTTAGATTAACTGGGGTGATGTACCATCCATTGCCTCCTGTAGGATTTGGGGGATCGACGCAAGGATAACATGGTGTTAAAGGTCGCAGAGTAAAATTATATTGCGTATTTTCTTGGATAGCTAAAAGAACCCATTCAGAGTAAAAACCATCCTCTGAACATGTGCAATTTTTCAGACAATAACATAGAGGAATATTTGTTACATGATAATAGCCATTCTTGTCACTATATGCTTCTTCGTACGTACCATGAAAATATGCACGGACAGTGGCATTTTCTATTGGATTCATTTGTAAATCTTTTACAAAACCGGATAAGGTGCCTAAATCAAGGTCAAATTCTTCTGCATATCCAATTTCTTGGTTGTTACAATTGTCGTTAGTAATCCCTGCCGACTCAGCATCTTGGAAAACTCCACTCCTAGTATGTTGGCAAAAATCATGATTATTTGCTTGAACCATTTCATTAGATAAGGGAATAGTACTAACTAGTAACACTAGCACTGTAGTATATATGATGATGTTTTTTAAACGCATATACAACATCCTCCCTAATAATTATATTATCATATGTACATATTTGTTATATT